>MHWQ01000002.1:336532-463918 GCA_001824255.1 Candidatus Zambryskibacteria bacterium RIFCSPLOWO2_02_FULL_51_21 | reverse complement strand
TGGCATTAACAACACCAGCGCCAGGAGTTCCCTGGAGAGAGGCGAGCTGCGCCATCAATGCGTTGATCTGAGCCTGAAGTTCGGCAATCGTCACAGCGCCCGCCGTGTTAATGGAGAGGCCGAGGGCGAAAGTAACGCCGACCGACAGAGCTGCAATCTTTGCAATTCTTGTTTTTAACATTTTGTAATTTTATTTCTAATGCGCTTGCGTTCCCCCAATATTCTAAAGTGCGGGGTCCCGCTTGCGGGTACTAATTTGCCGGCAACGGTATTTGCCTTTACCGGCAAGGCACAGCATAGATTATAATGAACAAGTCACTAATAACCTAAACTTGCTGTGGATAAGCCATTATAGCCTTATTTTGAGGGTCAAGCAAGGGAATATCGGCTCCAGCGCTTCTCACCTGTTTTCTTGAGAATTCCCTGAGCTACCATGGAAAGGAGCTCTCTCTGGATAGTTTTCTCGCTACAACCCTCTATCAGGGGGGAGACGTCCTTTATCATAATCTCTTTCTTGCGCTTAAGCAGGGCTATAATAATGCTTTGTCGGCTGTTTTTCTTGACCGATACGACTCCAAACTCTTTGAGTGCCGGCCTGTCTATAGGCCTCTTTTCTATGTAATTGTCCTTTATACTCTCACGTTCAGCCGGGCGCGGAAGTGCCTCTCTCAAGGGTGCCGCTTCTTCAATAAATATTGATTTCAAAGGATTTTCAAGCCATTTCATAAATTTCGTTAATTCCTGGGAAAGAATCTCGTAGTTCTGGTCGGAAACCAGGCCGGCGTTCTTGGCTATGCCGAAAAGCGAGAGAATTTCTCTGGCTATAGAGCTTTTGTCTTTTCCATTCTCCGCCATGAGATTAAGAGACAGGTCGCGCAGCTTCCACTTCATCGGCTCATGGTCGCCAAAAAAACCGGTAATCAAGTACACGGCGGAAGCTAATTTATGAGATTTGGCGGCTGTTTCTGACATAGAATCTTTGTGTCTTTTATAAACTGTCCGTAAGACCCTAACGTATTCTGTCCTTTATGTCAAGCCCGTCCATTATGGAGTTAAGGGACAAAAATTGCAAACCGATAATGATTCTGATGAAAGCACAACGTGCTTTCATCAGTGTGTTATTATTGAATCAAATTAAATGTCCAGGAAATCAAAAAAGAGAGACCTTGAAGTAAATCTCCGGTTTATTTCTCAAGAGACCTTAAACACCGTCCTCGGGGTACTCTCCCTGGTAATAGCCATATTCCTCCTTTTGGGCGCCTTCGGCTCTTCCGGCCGGGTCGGGACCATGGCCTATGAGTTCTTCTCATACCTCTTCGGCGTGGGTTATTACCTCATACCCATGGTCTTTCTCCTGCTCTCAATCTCCTTCATCCACGAGCGCGAGCGGGCACTTGCCCTGCCGCAAATCTTCGGTTCGGCACTCTTTTTCGCTTCGGCGCTCGGTCTCGTCAACCTCGTGTCGGATAAGGGCGGAATCTTGGGCGGAGTGATTTCCGGACCGCTCTCTTCCCTATTCGACGTTTATCTCACAGCCATCCTACTTCTGGCGCTTATTATCATTTCCATCCTGGTCATATTCGACATCAATATCCGAGTCAATGTCATCGCTCTCATAAAAAGTCTTTTCACCGGAAGAAAAACCAAAGATGTCGAACCGACAGCCGCGGAGGAAGCAATGATAAATAAAACTATAGAAAAAAACTCACAACCGACAATCTACGACCGAGAGCAAGAGAGAAGGCAGCCGGTAAAAAAGAGAGACGAGGATGATAACTTCACCCCCATGATGATACGGAGGAGCGGCAAGCTCTGGGCACCTCCTCCCCTCTCGCTTCTTGAAGGCGACCGAGGCAAGGCCGGCGTCGGCGACATCAAGGCGAACGCCAACCTCATCAAACGCACGCTCCTCAACTTCGGCATCATGGTCGAAATGGATGAAATTTCTATCGGCCCTTCCGTCACCCGCTACGCGCTGAAGCCGGCCGAGGGAGTGAAGCTTTCGAAAATTCTCGGCCTCCAGACCAATCTCGAATTGGCGCTTGCCGCACACCCGGTAAGAATCGAAGCGCCCATTCCGGGAAAATCTCTGGTGGGCATTGAAGTGCCGAACACCCAGAAGAGCACCATCGGACTCGGGTCTCTCGTCGCCGACCCGGCTTTCATAGAATCCGATAAGCCGCTTTACTTCGCCATCGGCCGCGATATCGCCGGAGCGGCTCACTTCGCCAATCTCGACAAGATGCCCCATCTCCTCATCGCCGGCGCTACGGGCTCCGGCAAGTCGGTGACCATTCATGCCATCATCACCTCGCTTCTCTACCGGAACCCGCCGGAGAATCTCAAATTCATCATGATCGACCCCAAGCGCGTCGAACTCACTCTCTACAATTCAATACCTCACCTGCTCACTCCCGTCATCACCGACCCGAAGAAGGCTATTATGGCTTTGAAGTGGGTGGGCAAAGAGATGGACCGCCGCTACGACATCCTGGAAAAATCGAGCGCCAGAGACATAAACTCTTACCACAAAAATATCCTTCAGCCCGCTTTAGACAAGAAACAGAAGGAGGGCGAGGGCCCCGACCCCATGCCTTACATGATTATCATCATCGACGAATTGGCAGACCTTATGCAGAGTTATCCCAGAGAACTTGAGAGCGCTGTCGTGCGCCTGGCTCAGATGAGCCGAGCCGTCGGTATCCACCTCATCCTTTCGACTCAAAGGCCGTCGGTCAATGTCATTACCGGCCTTATCAAAGCCAATATTCCGGCGAGAATCGCTCTCCAGGTAATCTCACAGATTGACTCCAGGACTATCCTCGACGCCGCTGGCGCGGAGAAGCTTCTGGGCGCGGGCGATATGCTCTTCCTCGGAACTGAGATGGCCAAGCCCGTGAGAATCCAGTCCGCCTATATCTCGGAGAAAGAGGTTAAGGCCGTCACCAAGCATTTGCGCGACGCTTATGCTGATGAACTCCAGGATGAAATCAACTTCTCCCCCGAAAACGTTTCCAACGCGATTTTCTCCTCTTCTTTGGGCGATGATTCATACGATGGCAACGATGACGAACTCTACGAGGAAGCGCTCGAGACGGTAACGCAGGCCGGTAAAGCCTCCACCTCGTTCCTTCAGAGAAAGCTCCGCGTGGGCTATGCCCGAGCCGCGCGACTCATGGACATGCTTGAGGAGCGCGGCATCATTGGAGCCGGTTCTGGCGCCAAACCGCGAGAGGTGCTTGGCCATATGCAAGAGCCGCCTGCTCCATACTCGGCAAGCACCCACCAGCTGCTCGACCCGGAGCGGGACATAAACGACGGTAATGAAAATTGATTTCTCCGTCCGCCAATGGATTATCGCCGCTCTCTCGGTCCTCCTCGTGCTTTATATCCTCTTCCAAGCGCGCTTCATAATTTTCGGCCCGCAAATTTCGATTGAGAGTCCCAGCGACGCGGAAGTGCTCGGGAGCGCCGTAATCATGGCACGCGGACATGCTTCCAATATTTCCATGATTACTCTCAATGACAGGCGGATATTTACCGACGAGAGGGGTGCCTGGGAAGAGAAATTGCTCGCCTCTCCCGGGGTGAGTATAATGACCGTGCGAGTGCGCGACCGCTTCGGCCGCGAGAACGAGAAAAGCGTGCGCGTAATCTATAATCCATAAAATGAAAAATAAAAAGGAGTCCGTAAACCTGCCTGCCGGCAGGCAAGGAAATATCGATACCACTCTCGACGCTATTCGTACTAAGTTCGGCGAGGATTCGATAATGAAGCTCGGCGACAAGCCGAAGGTCGGCGTCGACGCCATCTCCACCGGTTCGATAGGCCTCGATGCCGCGCTCGGTGTCGGCGGACTCCCCCGCGGGCGTATTATCGAAATTTTCGGCCCGGAGTCCTCGGGTAAAACAACGCTTTCTCTTCACGTCATAGCCGAAGCGCAGAAACACGGCGGCATTTGCGCCTTCATCGATGCCGAACACGCCATGGACCCGGAATACTCCAAGCGCCTGGGGGTGAAGATTAATGAACTTCTCATTTCCCAGCCCGATACCGGCGAACAGGCTCTTGAGATTGTCGACTCCTTGGTACGCTCCGGCAAGCTAGACGTCATCGTCATCGACTCGGTCGCAGCCCTCACTCCCAAGGACGAAATCGAGGGTGACATGGGCTCCTACCACGTCGGCAAACAGGCCCGCCTCATGAGCCAGGCCTTGAGGAAACTCACGGCGCTCGTGGCGAAGTCGAAGACCATCGTCATATTCATAAACCAGATTAGGATGCAGATAGGAGTGATGTTCGGCAATCCGGAGACTACTCCCGGAGGCAAGGCGCTCAAGTTCTACACCTCCGTGCGCCTAGATATACGCCGCATCGCGCAAATCAAGAAAGGCGAGGAAGTGATGGGAGGCAGGACGAGGGTGAAAGTGGTCAAGAACAAGGTAGCGGCGCCCTTCAGACAAACGGAGTTCGACCTCATGTACAACGAAGGTATTTCCCACGAAGGCGAGCTCATTGCTCTCGGCGAGAAATTCGGCTTAATCCAGAAATCCGGCAGCACTTACAAATACAACGGCGAGAAGCTCGCCGTCGGCTACGATGCCACCAGGACATATCTCCGGGATAATACAAAAGTCTCTAATGAAATTCTGAAGGAGATTAGACAAAAATTAAGGGAAGTGTAGAATAGCCGAGCAATGCTCGATTACAGCGAGGTCACAGTTCATAAATACATTATCTACGAGAACGAGCCGTGGGAAGTCACTGGCTCGCATGTTTTCCGCAAACAACAGAGAAAGCCCGTCAACGCGGTGAAGCTGCGCAATCTCATTACCGGACGCATTACCGAGACCACCTTCCACGTCTCAGACAAGGTAGAAGAAGCCGATATTGATAAGAAAGAAGTTAAATATCTTTACCAAAAGGAAGGGCGCCTGCCTGCCGGCAGGCAGGAGTACTGGTTCTGCGAAGCGAATGACCCTTCAAAAAGATTCGAGTTGCCGGAAGAAATGATTGGCCCGGGCGCCAAATTTTTGAAACCAAATACCGTCGTCGACGCAATGCTATTCGATGAAAAAATCATCGGCATCAAGTTCCCCATCAAAATGGAGTTGAGGGTCGTTGAAGCGCACGAAGCCACCCGGGGCAACACCGCCCAGGGCGCTACGAAATCCGTGAAGTTGGAGACTGGAGCGGAGATACAGGTGCCGATGTTTGTGAAGGAGGGAGACGTGGTCCGGGTGAATACCGAGACGGGGCAATATACGGACCGCGTTTAGGCCAGATATCCATAATCAAACCGGCCAGAAAGCCCACCAGGGCCCAATAGACAAGGATGAAGAGGAACTCCTTCCCCAAAATCACTTCGCTTGAGCCGAAAATCCGGTAAACCGCGTTGAGCGGCAAGAAGATGGCGGTCGAAAACTGGTCCGAGAAACACATTGTCCCCGCCGAAGCAGGGCAAAATGTTTTCAAAAGGAAAAGGAGCGTCACCGCCGCCGGAGCGAAGAATAAACCCTGCACACAGGAAGGAACAGGTCGTCGCATCTTTAAATTATAACCTAACTAGACGTTTCTAGATGCTATCTCGAAACGTACGGGAGTAATCCCATGTAACGGGCGCGCTTGATAGCAACCGCGAGTTCGCGCTGGTTTACGGAAGGCACGCCGGAGCGTTTCTTGGATTGGATTCTCGCGTGAGGAGTGAGGAACTTCTTAAGAGTACCGACATCCTTGTAGTCGATGTACTCAATCTTATTTTCTTTGAAATAATTCTTTTTCATATTTAAAACGGAATATCGTCGGCATTAATGGTCTCTTCCGGATAGTCGATGGCATCCGCAGGCGGAGCCGGCTGGTCCTCCCCTTTCGGAGCCGGCTGGGGCGCAGTTCCGGCAACGCCGGAACTGCGCGGTCCGAACTGGATTCTGTCGGCCACAATCTCGGTGCGATAATTCTTCTTGCCGTCGGGACTCTCCCAACTTCTCGTCTGCATGCGGCCCTCGACAAGCACCGAGGAGCCCTTGCGCAGGTACTGAGCGGTGGTCTCAGCTTGCCTGCCGAAGACTACAATGTTGTGGAATTGCACATCTTCCTTCTTGCTGCCGTCCTTGTCCTTCCAGACGCGGTTGGTGGCAACCCCGAAAGACGCTACCTGAACGCCGGAAGGTAGCGAGCGGAGTTCAGGGTCGCGGGTGAGGTTGCCGATGATAATGGCTCGGTTGAGATACATAAATTTATTCTATCACGGCCGCAGCTTCTTCAGGCGCACCCTCCGTTACTGTTTCATTCTTGGCCTCAACTTTCTGCCTGGCCTGAGCGAAGGTGAAAGACGTTTTCCTGGGAGCCTTGATTATGAGAAGGCGGAGAACTTCATCTACCTTTTCGACCCCCTCTTTTATAGCCGCAGTGGCGTCCGGTTCTGCTTCAAACTTCACCCAGCCGATATAAGCGTCATTTACCACGTAGCGGCTGGCGCCAATGGTCTTACCCATGGTATAGGCAAGGTCCTGTCTCACCGGCGACTCGGAGTCGAGTTCCTGGCCACCCCCCTTCCCGATAATGCCCTTAATTTTCTCCACAACGCCCGATAGCCCGTCTTCCGGGATGCTCGGCAATATTAGGTATCCTAGCTCGTAAACTTGCATGTATGAATCCTGATGTTATCAGGATTCATACATTATCATACGCAAGGCATTCTCGACAAGGGTTTGGCGGACGGTCTCAAAATCCTCACCTCTTATCTCGGCAATCCGCTTCACAACCTCCTTGACGTAGCTTGGCTCGTTCCTCTTGCCCCTGTAAGGCACCGGAGCAACGAAGGGGGCATCCGTCTCGGTCATAATCGACTCCAAGGGCACCGACTTTATAATCTCGTCATAGGCCCCAACGAAGGTTATAACTCCGGTGAAGGAGAGGGTGAAGCCCCGCTCGATGAAGCGTCTGGCTTCATCGAGCGTTCCGGCGAAGAAATGGATGTTGCCTCGTAGATTCGGGTAATTCCCGATAATTTCGAGAATTTCTGCATAGGAATCGCGGGCATGGACCATGACTGGTTTGCCGTGCTCCAGCGCGAATTCAATCTGGGTCTCGAAAAGCTTTTTCTGCCTTTCGAAGTCTTGTGTTTTGTCTTGGTGGAAAAAATCCATGCCGCATTCCCCTATCGCGATGACCTTAGAGTGTTTTGCCAGCTCTTCGAATTTCTCTTTCTCAAAAACTTGGCTTGGGTTGTCCACCGGATGGACTCCAATACAAGCATAAATTTCCGGATATTTATCGGCAAGCTCCACCGCCTTCTTCGAAGACTCGTAATCCGTGCCGACTACGATGGTGTGCGTTCCCGCCCCTCTCATGCGGGCTATAACCTCGTCCCAATCTTTCTCATAATCCAGAAAATTGAGATGAGAGTGTATGTCGAAGTATTTAGGCATTGAGTCGAGGAAAAAGAGGCTCAGGTTTCTTGGGAGGGTTTCTTAATAAATCAAAAATTACTTCAGACGTATGCGGCATCACTGGCTTAAGTAAATACGCAATAATTGAAAGGTCCACACATAAGTCAGACACAATTCTAATTGCCTCTTCTTTATCAGTTTTATAGACTTTGTAAGGCTCTTTTTCTTGTATTTTTTTATCCGTTGTTTGGATTTTCTCCCATATGTTATCCATGTACCTTTTAAATTCAAATTTTTTCAAGAATTCAAAAGCTGGAATCTTTACTGGTTCGTGTATTACCGGTTCTAGAGTGGACATATCATAATTGTCGGCCATTGTAAGAACCCTTGAGACTAAATTTCCTAAACCATTAACTAAATTAGCCTCATAAGCCTCGTGAAAGGATTCGGCTGTCATATCACTATCATCAAAGGGAGAAATATGTCGCAATAGATAATAACGCACGGCATCAATACCGTATTCAGCAAGAAGCGCGTCGGGGTGAATAACGTTGCCAAGTGACTTACTCATCTTCTGCCCGCCAGAGTTAATGAAGCCATGGTACATAACAGTATCGGTATTTTTAATACCAGCAGAGAACAGCATCGCCTGCCAGATAATCGACTGGAACTTGACCTGGTCTTTGCCCGCCACCTGAAGCGTCTCGCCCTCTTCCCAGAATTTCTTGAAGTTTCCTTCTGGATCGTTGGGCCAACCAAGAGTTGAGATGTAGTTCGTGAGAGCTTCGAACCAAACGTACATAACCTGCTCATCATCTCCTGGTACTGGCACACCCCACGAAAGACGTTTGGCCTCTCGTGAAATGCTGACATCCTCCATACCTGCCAAGGCAATCAACGCCTCGTTCCGACGCCATTCAGGAATGACTCTTTTATCTTTTTCCAGATATTCCCTAACCTTTGCCTTGTAATTACCGAGGTTGAAAAAATAGTTCTCCTCCTCAATTTCCTGAAGCTCCATGTTGGGGTGATTGGGGCACTTCCCGTCTACTAGGTCCGTTTCTTTTACAAACGCTTCATCCCCGACGCAGTATAGACCCTTGTACTTCTTCTTATAAATATCTTTCTCACAGAGTTTCCACATCTTCTGCGCCGCTTCGATATGGACAGGATCGGTGGTACGTACGAAGTGAATGCTGGGATGGAGACCCAGCTTATCTTTAAGAGTTTTAAACTTTTCAGCATATTCATCAACGTATGCCTGGGTATCTTTACCTTCTTTCTTGGCTGCTTCAGCCACTTTCTGCCCGTGTTCGTCGGTGCCTGTGGTAAAAAATACTTCCCTGCCCCACAGCTCTTGAGCGCGGGCAATAATATCAGCCTGGACGAGTTCCAACGCAAATCCGATATGCGGGTCTGCATTCACGTACGGAATCGTCGTGGTGATGTAGAAATTTTTATTGCTGAGGGACATTCTTTCTCGCTTCCAAATCGTTTATAAATTCCATAATCACGGCGGCCACCGGCACCGATATGATAATGCCGAGGAAACCAGCCAGCTCTCCGCCTATGACAATTGCCAGAATCGAAACTATGGCCGGCACGCCGACGATTTTCTTGACTACCAGAGGATAAATGACGTGATTCTCAAGCTGCTGAACCACTAGATAAAGAAGGGCAACAATAAGCGCCATCGTCATGCCGCCGGACGTATAAGCGATGAAGATAGCGGGTATAGCCGCCAGCACTGGACCGAAGAGCGGTATGAGTTCGAGCACTCCGGCCACGAAGGCGAGGAGTAGCGCGTGCGGAACCCCAATGATGAGAAGGCCGGCAAAGACCAGAACCATGATGAGCACCGCGAGCGCGAGCTGGCCCTGCATCCAATAGCCGATTTTTTTCTGTGAACGGCGCCAGAGACTCACGGCGTAATCCTCATGCCGCTGGGGAACAATGATACGCAAGAACTTGGCGATACCGTCTTCCTGCACAGCGAGATAGAACGAGAGCACGATCATGATGATGAAGCTCACTACGCCGCCGAAGATAGTGGAGGCCGTCGTGAAGACGCCCTGCGACAGAAACTTGGAAAAATCATTGAGATAAGAATTGAGGTCGGAGAGGAGGCCTCTGGTATCGATTGCGCCGAAGATGTCCTGGGTTTCGAACATGCTCGAAAGCACGTTGTTGTTCACGATAGAGTTGGAGTAAACAGTTAGAGTCCGGATGAAGCTCGAGATTTCGCCCATAAGCGGCAGGAGGAGAAAGTAGAAAAAGACGGCGAAAAACAAGGCGGATATGACGTAAACCGAGATGACCGCCAGGAGGCGCGGCAGATTCCTCCTCCTCGCCCATTGCGTGACCGGCTCTATGGCTGAGGCAATGATAATCGAAGCAATCACGACCAGGATGAAGTCGCTTATCCGGTAGGCGGCGTAAGCCAGGCCTACTACAATCGCCCCTCTGACCCAGCTTGCGGTGGTGATAGAAATCTTTTCCATGGGTCTAATATAGCACACCTAGGGTGCCCGTTACGGGCTATTTGAAGGTTAGAACTTTTTTCACCGGCTTCTGGTCGGCAATATTGCCGACAATGGCCAGATTTAAGTTCTTATTGGTGAATAGATTTTTGGCAATTTTCATAACATCTTTGGCATTTATTTTCCTGATTTCCGCCTCGATCTCCTGCGGCGCCTTCGGCTTGCCGGTGGCAATCTCCTCGCCGGCATAGAACTCGGCCAAGGCGTCAGTCGTCTCAAGATTCATGTATAAATGACCGATGTGATGTTCTTTGGCCTTATCAAGCTCCTCCTGGGAAACAGGGGTTGTGGCGAGCTTTTTGCACTCCTCCAAAAGAACCTCGACCACCTCCTTGGTCCGCGAAACGTTAATGCCTGTCGCGATAGTGAACACCCCATGGTCTGTGTATTGGTCGTGACTGGCGCGCACGTAGTAACAAGCCCCCATTTCATCACGAAGCCTTGTAAAGAGCCGGGAGGACATACCCTTGCCTAGAATCTCGGCCAATACAGTAGCAGCGGGAGATCTTTTATCATTGGCGCCATAAGTGCGGAAAGCCATAACCATGTGGCATTGGTCGGTCTTCTTCTTGTGAATTTCCAGTCCGGGATGACTTTGCCTCTCTTTGACCGGTAGCTTGGAAACTTTCTTGCCTTTCGGGATATCCTTGAAGTGTTTCCTGGTCTCCTTAAGCACGGAGGTCTCACTCACGTCTCCCGCGACCACAACAATAGTCTTCGGCGCCACGTAGTGCGCGTTGCGGTAATCGACAAAATCTTGGCGCGTGAATTTCTTTATATTCTCTCTCGGACCGAGAATCGGCCGGCCAGCTGGCGTGTCACCATACATAAGACCCTCGAGGACCTGCCAGACATACCTCTGCGGCAAATCTTCATACATCGCTATTTCCTCAAGGATAACTCCTCTCTCTTTCTCAAGATCTGCGGCAGGCAGGGTTGGATTGAGATAGAGGTCGGAAATGATTTCGAACAGTTTCGCAAAGTGCTTCTTGGCGGCCTTGGCATAATAGCCCGTATATTCATCGCCAGTGAAAGCGTTGTTCTGCGCTCCCAAAGAATCAAGTTCTTTGGAAATATCCTTGGCTTTGGGTCTCATGGTCGTCCCCTTGAAGCACATATGTTCGAGGAAATGCGAAAGGCCGTTTTCTGCCTTTGTCTCATAGTTCGAGCCTGTCTCCACCATAACCAAGACCATTACGGCCGGATTGCCCTTGGCCGGTGCGAAGATAACACGAAGCCCGTTCGGAAGAGTGTGCTTTTTATACTTCATTTAGAAGCTTAGACTACCTTAGAGTATCTTTTCTTTCAAATCTTCTATTGTTACCCTTTCTTGATTCCCCGTGTCTCTGTCTCGCAAGGTTACAGTACCGCTCTCAAGAGTATCGAAGTCAATGGTAATACAGTAGGGCGTGCCGATCTCATCCTGTCTCCTGTAGCGCTTGCCGATATTGCCATTATCGTCGAATTCAATATTGGGAATTTCTTTCTTGAGATTGGCGTAAATTTCCCGCGCTTTGGCGACAAGTTCCGGCTTGTTTTTGAGAAGCGGGAAGACTGCAGCGCGCACAGGCGCAATATTTTTGTTCAGTTTCAAATAAACTCTCTTCTCCCCTCCCAGCTCGTCTTCGGTGTAGGCCTCAAGCAGAACCGCCAGTAACAAGCGCCCGACACCGAAAGTAGGCTCAATAACATGAGGAATAAATTTCTCATTTGCTACTTCATCCCTGAAACTCAAATCCATTCCCGAGCCTTCAATATGGTTTTTGAGGTCATAATCTGTTCGATAAGCTATTGCTTGTATTTCCATATCTCCTATCGGCCCTTGGTATTCGAAATCTATTGTTCGCTTCGAGTAATGAGCCCTTTCTTTTTCAGTCAAATCATTTTCTCTAACGTTTTTCGGATTAATTCCAATTTCTTCTAACCATTCCCTCATTTCTTTTTTCCAATATTCGAAGTATTTCTCCCAATCTGATTCTTTGACGAAATATTCGAACTCGGCGATCTCGAATTCCCTAACTCTATATATAAAATCTCTTGGAGAAATCTCATTTCTGAATGCTTTGCCCACTTGGGCTATGCCGAATGGAATATCCGGATGGAAGGTGTCAATGATATTCTTGAAATTGACGAACATTCCTTGAGCCAGCTCTCCGCGAAGATAGGCAGTTGCTGTTCCTCCGCTTGTTGAACCGGTTTCGACCGGAAACATGAGATTGAAAGTTTTTTCTTCACCCAATTCCCCTCCGCAATCCGGGCACTTCTTCTTATCTTTCAAATGGTCAGCTCGAAAGCGGTGGTGACACTTCTTACACTCAACGATAGGGTCGGTGAAATTCTTCAGATGCCCGCTTGCCTGCCACACCGCCTCAGGCATAATGATTGAACTTGAAATGCCGTACACATCATCGCGCGAGCGCACAAAACGGCTCCACCATAAATCTTTTATTCGATAAGCAAGTTCAGCCCCGTAAGGACCGAAATCCCATGTACCAGCCAGCCCGCCGTAAATCTCCGAGCCCTGGAATATAAACCCTCTCCGCTTGCAAAGCGAGACTATTTTTTCCATTAAATCGCCGTTTTTCTCGGTCATTTCTTCACCACTATATCATCTCCCTGGATAAATGTAGGGTCATACGGCATCCGCGTGGTAAGCGGCTGGTTGACGACCGATATCACGTTGCCGCTATCGGTTTCGCGGCCCGAGAAGACCGCCCCCGTCACGAGGGTCGGCGCCGTGCCCAGCTGAGAAAGCGAGGGTGTGAGAGCCACCTGGAAGGCGACTTCCCTGCCCGAAGTCGAGAAGCCGGAACCGGCGGAGAGGTTGCCCAAGTCCCAGGTAACGGTGTTCGAACCGCTGTCGTACGATATCGGCTCGCTCAAGACGCTGTGTGAAGCAAGCCAGGTTACTCCCGGACCGAGTTTGGCTGTCACCTTGGCATCGGTGACGTCATTTCTGGTATTGCCCGCGTTCCAGACGACGGTATAAGTCGTTTTTGTTTCAACTTTCGGCGGTATGGGGCCGCTGTTATTGAAAGGCCCTGTGGAATAAAGAACTCTAGAAGCAAGCGTTACTTGCGAAGCGATTTTCACGAAGCTTGATTCCGTGACCGATATGGCCTGGCCGCCGGGCGGCGTCCCGCCGAGAGACATCTTCAACGTTATCTCCCGGCTGCCGGAGGGCAGGGTGTTTTCCGGCAAGGATGAGAAAGAGAAATTAACCGTGCCCGCCTGGCCCGGCAGAAGCTCCGAACCGCCGGCGGAGTTTAAAATATTCCAGACAATAGAATTCTTCCCGGAATCATAGAAACCGCCCTGTTGTGGCCGGACAGAAGCCTTATCAAGCGCCACGCCGGAGAAAACCACTTCGAGGCGCGGATTTACTAGCTTTTCCGGCAGATTGTTCTGATAGCGAACGGAAGAGGAAATCTCCTTTCCCGCCGGCGCCACGTAAGTCTGAGACACTTCGCCGTTGAAGCTTGCCACCAGAGCGATGGACGGACGCTCGATGGCGACAGTCTCAAGCGTCGCGACGAGAACTGATTTAAAATTAGGAGTAATGCTGCCGTTATCCGAGACACCGGCATAGAAGCGGAAGGTTCTCTCGTCTTGATTCTCCCCGACCAGCCTGCCTTTGATTTCGACCGTCTTCTCCGTGCCCGGGGAGAAATCACCGAGCGACCAGACATTGTTCTCATACGCGGCGGCCGGCGACGCGGATGAGACACTATAGCCGTAAGGATACTCCGCGCGTAACATCACGTTCTTGAGCGTCTCGGCCGAGCCGAGCTTGAGAGTAACTTTCGTGGTGAAGGTGTCGCCGGATGTTATGGAAGCCGGGCTTAGAACCTTGAGAGTCATCGGCGCGCTGCCAATGGATACTTCATAGACCTTGTCTTTGTAGAAGGTGGCGTTTGAACCCTTGACCTTGTACTCGACCGAGAATTTGATTTCCTTGACCTCTCCCACGGTGCCGATAAGCACCATGCGCACGTTTTCCGCGGCTTCGTCTCCCGCCTTGATTACGCCAAGTTCCTTCTTAGTGAAGGTGATGCTTTTCGAAGTATCCGCCGCCTCTCTCGCTCCCGTTGGATACTGGACGGAGAGATTGGCGAGTTCGAGGTCGGTGTTGTTGCCGTTCTTGACGGTTACCCCAAGCTCGAGGGTTTCGCCGGCGGAGACATTCGCGGGGCCGAGTATTTCTATATCAACATTTTTCGAGGAGATGAAATTTGACCCGCCGAGGAATATTACCCCCGCGACGATAATGGTCGCCAGGAAGAAGAAAAGGGCGAAAGCGAAGAATTTCTTCATCATGGGATTGATTTGCGGCGCTTCGCGCTCATGGGTCAGGAGTTCATTGAGTTCGGGCGATTGCCACTTCTCTCTCACTTCGGGTGATTCTTCTTGCCGCACGGGAGAGCGCTTCCCCAGAGGGTCGTGGTAGCGGGTGCGCGAGTAGAGCGCCTCGTCGAGCTTTTCCACTTTTCCCTGATTTTCTTCATCCATAGAGATTTTGACGGACAAACCGACCTTTTATTATAACATGCTGGCTTCAAGGCCGGCGTTAATCGCTTTAATCAGCTCTTTTTCAGGTAAATTGAGGTCGGACTTCTTGAGATAGCCGAGGTGGAAGAGAATTTGCGCGACTAGGGTTGTTTCGTCTAATTCTAAATATTTTTCTACCGCATCGAAGAGCTCGGGATGCGTTGCTTCGCCGGCAACAAGCTGTTCGAGGAGGAAAAGCGGCTTTGATTTCTTAAACCTCTTTATAACTTCGGCCGAAGTCAGTCGCCAGTATTCCTTGCCGCGGACGAGAGAAACGCTCGAGAGAGACACCGGCTCGAGCGCTCCGCGGAGTTTCGAAGCGCTCTTCCTCACGCCAATAGCGTGCGCCCGTATGAGTCCGAAATCTCTGGTGAGAATGGAGTAAAGCCGGTCAGCCTCCCCTTTCGCCTGCGCCGAGAGGATAATTCCTTTAGTTGTGTAAATGTGATAACTCAACGTTTGTGGCTTTCTCTATTTCTTCTTTGTGCTTTAGGATAGATTCGTCATCTGTCGGGTAAGTTGCTTTTTCCCCCGGTTTTAATCCCTTTTCTTTGCGCCAATCCTGAACCACGCGGATAGCATCGCGCACCTTCCCCTCTTCTATAAGTTCCGGCGTGAGATTGGTATCGAGAAGCACGTCGCTCTCAAGGGCATTATTGATTTCAACTTTTTTCACATTCAATTCATCTTTTATTATTTCGAGATATTCCGGAGAAAGCGCGTCGGTTCTTATCTCGAGCCTCGCCAGAGGTTGCCTCACCTTGATATTGGCCTTCTGCCGCGCTTCAAGCGCGAGCGTCACGATTCTTCTGGTTTCTGACATATTATCCAAGACCCCCTCCTTCTCCCCCTTGGCAGGAGGAGGGATAGGCCAAGCCTCAAGATGGACGCTTTCTTTCCCGCCGTCCGCCTTGAGTCTCTGATAAATATCCTCAGCCATAAACGGCATGAAGGGGGCCATGAGTTTCGAAAACTCAATCAGTATTTCCCTAAGTTTTGGAAGCGCTTCGGGACGAGTGCGGGAACGCCGCAGGTACCAGGTGGAAAGGTCATCGATAAAATCGGCGATGGGGCGGCTAGCGCGGTCTATCTCGTATCTTTCAAGACCGTCCGTAATGCTTCTAACCAGATTATTAAGTTTCAAATCAATCCATTTATCCAGTATGTGTTGGGGTAAATCTTGAAGAGGTGCACTCTCTTTGGCATAAAGTTCATAGAACCCCACGACATTTTCGAGACGGGAAATGTTTTTCTTCATTACTTCATCCAAACTCTTCTCAGAAAAGGCAATGTCCTCAGCGCGTACCGCCTGCGAAGACATGAGGTAATAGCGCAAGGCATCGGCGCCGTATTTATCGAGAACATCGGTAAGCTCCGGATAATTCTTGAGCCGTTTGGACATCTTCTTGCCGTCTTCGGCGAGGACCAGGCCGTTTACCACCACCTGCCGATATGGTATCTCGTTGAACAGAGCCGTGCCAAGAACGGCCATGGTGTAGAACCAGCCGCGAGTCTGGTCCAGCCCTTCGGCGATAAAGTCGGCAGGCCGGGAATCAAAAGCCGCGCGCGAGGCGAAGGGCACCGAGCCCGAGTCATACCAGGTATCGAACACCTCCGGCACGCGGCGGTATTCTTCCCCGTCTTTTTCCAGCACGATTTCATCTATATACGGCCTATGCAGGTCTAGCTCGAAGTTTTTGTTGTGAGGGAACGGAACAAATTCCAACTCTCTGACTTCCGCAGTATTCATAATTACCTTGCTCGAAAAATCATTGCTTGGCTGGTGCGAGACGATTTTCTCCAAAACCCACAACGGATTGCCGTGAGAAAGGATAAGAATATTCTTGCCGGCGTAGCGCTTTTCCGTTTCGAAGATAAATTCCCCCGCGCGGCGGCGCACAAAATCCACGTCCGGCTCGTTGTATTCGTGCAAACGGTCATCCACGACGACAGAACCTTCAGGAAAGCCGAGTTCCTTCCTGACTATCTCCGCTGTCTCGCGCGTGCGGAGGAAGGGCGACGTGATGATTGCGTCTATTTTTCTCCCCTTGAGTTCCCGGGCCGAGGCAAGAGCCTCTTCCCTGCCTTTTTCGGTTAGGTGATTATTCGGATCACCCTTTGGGTCGAGCACGTGCTTGGCATTGTCGATTGCTTCTGCGTGCCGCATGAGAAAATACCTGTTGCCGGATTTTTTCGCGTGCTTCTTAAGAGTCTCGACAGAATCTATGACAATTTCCTTCTTTTCGTCGGCAGTCTGCCAGACGGGCAAGGTCGTCCCCCAGAAGCGCGAGCGCGAAATAGCCCAGTCACGCGCGCCCTCGAGCCACTTGCCGAAGCGCCCGTCGCGTATATCTTCCGGCACCCACTTAACCTTTTGATTATTGGCGACAAGTTTATCCTTGATATCGGCTACCTTCACAAACCACGAGGAGGAAGCGTAGTTCAAAAGGGGCGTATCGCATCGCCAGCAATGCGGGTAGCTGTGAATAATTTTTTCTTTCGAGAATAGGAGCCCTTTCGCGGCCAGGTGCTTGATGATGAGAATATCCGTGCGCTGGTGGTCATCCTTGGGCTTGACCGGCTCACCGGCAAAATCTCTCACCTCCGGCTTGAAGCGGCCATCGGTGCCGATGTGCTGGATGAAGGGAATTTTCTCCTTGAGCGAGAGCTCGTAGTCTTCCTCGCCGAATGCCGGAGCGATATGCACTATGCCGGTTCCCTCTTCCGCCTGGACAAACTCGGCCCCATATACCAGGCCCTCGGTCTGGTAATAATCAAAAAGTGTTTTATATTTCTTTCCAATCAATTCCTTGCCGGAGAATTCGCGCAAAATCTTATATTTGCCGCCAAAAACTTTTTCGACTCTCGATTTCGCAACGATATAGATATGGCCCGGCACTTCCCCTTCCGTCTCTACATATTGGAGCTCCGGATTTATCGCCAAGGCGGCGTTGCCCGGTAAAGTCCAGGGTGTGGTGGTCCAGGCGAGAATGAATTTGTTCGGTTCATCGATGAGCGGAAACTCTACGGTGACGGAAATATCGGTAATATCTTTGTAGCCCTGATTCACCTCGAAATTCGAGAGTGTGGTCTCGCAGCGTGGGCAAAGGTGCATGGACTTAAACCCTTGGTAAATAAGCCCTTTGTCGAAAAGATTCTTGAAGGACCACCAGACTGACTGCGTGTAGCTCGCATCCATCGACTTGTACGGGTTGTCCATATCTATCCATCGTCCGGTGCGCGGTATAATCTCTTTCCATTCGCTCTCGTAGCGCAAGACGCTCGCCTTGGCCCGCTCGTTGAATTCAGCAATGCCGAATTTCTCTATATCCTTCTTTGTTTCAAGGCCAAGCTCCTTCTCGACCAGATTCTCTATGGGCAAACCATGGCAATCCCAGCCCCAGCGACGCGGCACTCGGAAGCCCCTCATGGTCTTGTAGCGCGGGATAACGTCCTTGATGGTGCCGGGAAGAATATGCCCGTAATGAGGCAGGCCTGTGGCGAAGGGCGGTCCGTCGTAGAACACGAATTCGCCTTTCGGAGCGTCTTTCTCCAGGCTTTTTTCGAAAATCTTGTTGTCTTGCCAGAATTTGAGGATTTCCTCCTCCTTCTTGGCTCTGTCGGACTTTCCAGTCATAGATTGGCTAATTTTAGCACTTTAAGAGACCTTTCCAAAACAAAAGGCGCGCGCTCCGTAGAGCGCGCGCCCGAACAACGGTTCACAAAGCGATAGAATCCTTCCCGTCGAGAACATCAAGGATAGCCCGCACGGTGGTCATCAAATCGTCGTTCACAATCTGATGACTGTACTCGCTGGCGCAAGAGAGTTCTTGCCGGGCGGTTTCGAGCCACGTGGCAATCTCTTCTTCCGTCTCTTCTCTGCTGCGTTCGCGGATGCGGGCCTCAAGCGCCTCAAAGGTGGGGGGTAGGATGAAGATTGAGACGACGTTCTTGTGTTTGGCTTTGACCTGTCTCATGCCTTGCACGTCAATCACCAGAACGATGACGGCATCACAGCCTCTCAACATGAGGTCAATTCCGAGTGTGCCGTAGAAGTTGCCATACACCTCGGCATACTCGGCGAAGAGACCCTTCTCTATCATCTGCACGAAGTTGTCTCTCGACAAGAAGTGATAGTCCTTGCCATTGACTTCACCTCTTTTGCGGGAGCGCGTGGTGCATGAGACCGGGCGGTGAAAGGAGGGCCTCAGAACCTGGAGCGCGTTGTCAATGCTCGTTTTACCCACTCCGGACGGGCCGGAAATGATGAATATCACCTATGTCTCCTTTGGAAGTCTGTGGTCTACCAAATACCCTATTACATCTTCTCAGGCGCCGCAATACCAAGAATATTGAGACCATTCTTCATCACGATTGAGAAAGCTTCGACGATAGCCAGGCGGTAGGCCGACTCCGGCTCATCCGAGATAACTTGTTCGTGCGCGTAGAAGTTGTTGAAGCTCGAGGCAAGCTCGGTAAGGTATGTAGTAATATAGTTCGGCGCGTATTCCTTGCCCGCTCTCTCGACAATTTCCGGGAAGCGATAAAGCATTCTTTCTATTTCTCTTGTTTCTCCGCTTTCGCCTGTCGCGTTCCCCTTCCTGCCCGCCTTCTCGAGTATTGAATTGGCTCTGGCATGCGCGTACTGGAGATAAACTCCGGAATCTCCTTCGGTCGAAACGGACTTTTCGAAATCGAAGACGATGTCATTGCCTATCGACTGGCGAAGAATCATATATTTTATAGCGGCTATGGCCACTTGCTCATCGCCCTTGGTTCTTGTCTTAACTTCCTCAATCAAAGCTTCGGCGGTGATGACATCTCCCGTCCTCGAAGACATTTTGCCGGAGGGCAGGCGCAGCATGCCGTGCGATAAGTGCTTCAGCTTACCCTTAAGTTCCAGGAATACTTCGCCTATGGCCGCCTCGACGACGTAGAAAAACGCATCTTGTTCGTTGGCCGTAATTGTCACTGATTGGTCGAAGGCGTATTTCTCCTTCTTAATTTTCGCCAAACCAACTTCCTTGGCTTCATACGTTGGAATTTTGTCGGAATTGAGGAAAACTCTGGTGTGAAGCCCGTATTTCTCGCCCTTAAAGACAGTTGCTCCTTCGCTTTCTTCAAATACCTGCCTACCGGCAGGCAGGTTTTGCATATTTTCAAGCACAATCTCCTTGCCTACAGGAGCAGCCTCGCTTTCGAAAAAATTAAAATCGAATTTACTGCCTAATCTTTCATAAATCTGGCCAAATTCTTCAAGCGATTTCTTGCGGCCTTCTTCGTATTTCTTGTTTAGTGCCGGATCTGATTTATCGTAAATTTTTTTATTAAGCTCTTGTATTTCAGCCTTGGCTTGCGCATCTTCTTCAAAAGCTTTTGAGCCCAGAGCATAATCCCCTTTCCAGAGCGCCTTGGCCACATGCATGCCTATGTCGCCATGGTAACTTGCCGTCTTTACCTCAGCGCCGTTCCATTTGATGATTCTTGCCACCGCTTCGCCGATAGCATTGTTCATCATGTGGCCGATGTGGAATTGCTTGAAAGGATTCGGCTGAGTATGCTCAACCATCACCTTGAATCCCCTGGCGTGTTCGCTTCGACCAAAATTCTCGCCTTTTTCTACAATCTCTTTCAGGCTTTCTGCGAAAAATTCTTTGGATAGATAGATATTGATGAATCTCGGCTTGATGAATTCTATTTTTGAAATGCATTCCGGCTTATTATTCTCCAGCCTTTCGAAATCTTCTTGCGCCGTCTTCTCATCGGCAATCAAGGTATAATCGCCGTTTCGAAAATCCTTGGGATGAACCAAGTTTATCTCCCTTCCGAGAATTTTTTCAATATCTTTTTTAATCATTTTCCTGTGCTGCCGAAACCTTTTTCTCCTCTCGCGCTATCCGATAATTCATTTACTTCAGTAATTTCAACTTGCTCTACCTTCTGCATGAGCATCTGCATGACCTTGTCGCCTTTCTTGAAAGTGTATGCCTCTTTGCCAAGATTTATGACCGCCATGACCAATTCCCCTCTGAATCCGGAATCAATTACCCCCGCCAGAACTTTGATGCCATGATTCATCGAGAGCCCGCTTTTGTCCCAGCAGAGACCCACATAACCCTCAGGAATTTCCATAGTCACTCCGCTTCTGATTCTTCTGGATTCTCCAGGCGGCACTTCGACCTCCTCAAGAGAGTACAAATCCATTCCAGCATCGTTTGAGTGAGCGTAAGCCGGTAATTTGGCCTCTGGATCCGCTTTTTTAACCCTTAGTTCCATTCCTCAATATTGTATCAATTTTTCGGGCAATCTTTATCATATCTTTCTCCTTCCTGCCGCGAGTGGTTTCCGCCCCTGCTCCCAGACGGATTCCCGAGGGGTCAAAGGGTGAGCGCGTCTCGCCGGGGATGGTGTTCTTGTTGACGATAATTCCGGCCTTCTCAAGCTTCGCTTCCGCCTCTTTGCCAGGCAATCCCTTGCCACTCATCCAGGTATCAACGAGGAGAAGGTTCGACTCTGTACCGCCGGAGACAATCCTCCAGCCGAGTTTCCCGAGCTCTTTTGCCAAAGCTTGGCAATTCTTCACCACTTGCTTGGCGTATTTCTTGAAAGCCGGAGCTGCGGCCTCTTTCAAGCACACTGCCACGCCCGCAATCTGCCCCATGTGAGGCCCGCCTTGAAGACCGGGGAAAATGGCTTTGTCTATAAGCACGCAAATTTCTTTATCGCCAAGTTTTTTGCCCTTCCTGGAGAAAATAATTGCGCTTCTCGGACCCCGGAGAGTCTTGTGCGTGGTTGTAGTGACAACATCGGCGTACAGGAAGGGCGAGTTGTAGGCCTTACCAGCGACAAGCCCCGCCACATGAGACATATCGACCATGAGGAACGCCCCCTGCCTGCCGGCAGGCAGGCGCACACTATCGGCAATCTCCCTGAATTTTTTAAAATCAACCGCGCGCGGATAAGCGGTGAAGCCGGCGACAATAAGATTCGGCTTTTCTTTCCTGGCCAGTTTTTTGAGCGCTAGATAATCAAGCTTCTCCGTCTTCGGGTCCACGCCGTAAGGCACTTGGTTCCACATCTTCCCCGTTATGGAAACTTTCTGCCCGTGGGTGAGGTGGCCCCCCGCGGTAAGCGTCATGCCCATAATCTTCCCGCCCGGTGGGACCAGCGCTAGATAGACCGAGAGGTTCGCCGGAGAGCCGGAGTGGGGTTGGACGTTGACGTGCCAGAGTTTATCAGATAGTCCAAACGCTTTGCGCGCCCTGTTCTGGCAGAGAATTTCCAGCTCGTCGGTGAAGGTGTTGCCGCCGTAGTATCTTTTCTTCGGATAGCCCTCGGCGTATTTGTTGTCGAAGATGGAACCCAGGGCGGTCAGCACATCCTTCGAAACATAATTTTCCGAAGGGATGAGGTTGATGACCTTTTTCTGCCGCGCAGTCTCCTTTTCTATTAGTTTTTGTATTTCCTTGTCTTTCATCTAGTTAAGGCCTTATCATATGCTATATTACCAGCGGAACAGGACATTGGCATCAACAAAGGATAGCAAAATGCAACCAGCCTACAAGCCCTACGCGGAAAGGACTCCCGACCGGCAGTATCTGAATCTGATTCGGATGATTCGAGACGAAGGAGAGCGGGTCGAACACCCATACCAGAAAGGAATGGGTCGCATCACCCATCTGTCCCTTCCCCCTCTGGTCTACGACCTGTCGAACGGCTTCCCCGTGCTCACCGAGCGCAACATTCCGTTCTGGAAGACGGCGATTGCCGAACTTGTGGCGTTCATGAACGGAGCGACAACAAACGCGGAACTTCACGAATTCGGCTGCCCGTGGTGGGACACATGGACCACGGCGGAGAAGTGCGCAATCTTCGGGCTTGAGCCAGGAGACCTCGGCTGGGCATCCTACGGCGGCGCCTACGGCAAGTTTCCCATGCCGGATGGCGGCCACTTCAATCAGTTCGTCAATGTGGTGCGCGGGATGAAGGAGAGCCCGAGTCTGAGCACACACTGCGTGACTTCCTGGATTCCCTTCGGCGCGCTTCAGCACTCCGGGCTTCAGAGGAAGGTGGTTGTGGCACCCTGCCATGGCAACTTCCTCAAGTTCACGATTATCGACGGCAGGCTTACCCTCCAGCATGTTCAGCGTTCTGCCGACATGCCGGTAGGCGTCGTGTCGAACATCATCCAGTACGCTGCGCTCCTTCTTATGGTTGCACAAGTACTCGGCATCAAGCCCCATCGATATGTCCACTATTTCCTCGACGCTCAGATCTACGAGAACCAGCTCGAGAAGGTGGAGGAACTCTTGGGGCGCGAACCGAAGGCGTTTCCAACCATGCGGATTATCGATCCTTCGGTGAAGGACATCCTCGCCTTCCGGCCGGAACACTTCGCGATTGAGGATTACAACCCAAATCCGGGAATCAAGTTCCCGGTAACGGAGTAAGAAAATGAGCTTGAAAATCATCGCGGCGGTTGCAGAGAACGGCGTTATCGGCAGTGGCGGCGCCTTGCCCTGGCGCCTCGCCGATGACATGAAGTGGTTCAAGAAGCAAACGGGAACCAGCGCGGTTGTTATGGGCAGAAAAACATTCGACTCTCTGCCCCGGAAATTCCGGCCGCTACCAAACCGGGAGAATATCGTTCTTACTCGCAACCCGAGTGGCATCGACGATTTCGGCGTGACTGTACTCGGTGATTTCCAAAAAGTTGTCAAGATGTCGAAGAAGCGTGATGTCTGGGTTATTGGCGGAGGAGAGATTTATCGCCTGGCCCTGCCGCACGCTTCGCACCTGTACTTAACACTCGTCGATGTCATCATCGCTGGAGACACGTTCTTCCCGCGATGGAATAAAAACGAGTGGCAGATGCTCTCGTGCGAAAGACACCCGAAAGATGCCGGAAACGAGCATTCCTTCCGGTGGGAAGTGTGGAGACACAAGTAGATTACAGCCGGCGCCTGAGGCGCCGGCTTGTTTTTTTGCCAAAAATCGATAAGAATACGCATTAAGAATGAGAACAAAAAGCAAATTACGCAACGATAACGCGCGTCATCCAGAACAGCTCAAAAGGATGAAGCGCCTGGCAAAAGAAATAGGCTGCTTTTTCTGCAAAGACAATTATTTGAAGGTGGGCGCAAGTCCCGCCATTTATCAAGGGCGGTACTGGTATATCAAGAAAAATGACTATCCGTACGAAGGCAGTGTCCATCATTACCTCATAGCCAGCAGAAAGCATCTGAGAAAGATTACGGGAATCTCCCCTGCTGCCTGGAAAGAATTATTGAAAACTATTGCCTGGTTAGAAAAACGTTTTAAAATCAAAGGGGCCTCGGTATTTGTGCGCTCGGGAGATATGAGCTATACGGGAGGAACTTTGGACCATATTCATTTTCATTTAATATCAGGAACTAGAAAAAGAAAGAATGCGACCTTGAAAGACAACATTCTGGTTACTCTCGGACACAAATCAACTCGACATTCGCGTTCTTAAGTATTTTTTCCGCATCAAGCAGAGAATAGCCTTCTTTGTAATAAACCTTTTTTATACCCGCATTGGCGATAGCCATGGCACAGCTGGGACAAGGAAAAGTGGTCACATAGATTTCCGCACCCAAGGTTGATACTCCTCTCCTGGCCGAATCTGCTATCAAAGTTGCCTCACCATGCTCGAAAATTACCAAATCGGCAATGGCTTTCCCGGCATCGAAATTGGAGCGGGGTTCTCCTTCAATATAAGCGGTATTTTCCGTAACCGCATGCTTGTTGTAGCGGGTGCTGATTACTTTGCCGTCTTTTATTAAAATAGCTCCTACATGCCTCCACCAATCAGAGCTTTTCTCCGCTTCCTTATACGCCAGTTCAATCATCTTTTTATCGAAATCCCTGGAGGAAACAATTTGTTTTGAATCTACCGGATTCTGAGTAACGGCATTCATCTTGTTCCATCTGAGAAATGCTGTGTCCCATACAATATTCTTGTCTTTCAAATATTTCTCCGACAATCCTCTGCCTATCTCATCATCGAAAAGAACGATTTCCTCGAAATCGGAAAGTTCGTCTAAGCTGTTTTTCTCTAAAATAGAAACACTAGGGGCCAAATTCAACGCGTCCGCCTCCAGTTTGACAAGCCCCGGAGACAGTGCGCGAATGTCACGCTCTAAAATGGGAAATTCAGCGAGCAGGCTTTTTCCGAGTACGCAGAGCTTGTCCGGCTTTTGCCTTTTGCAAACTTCCAGATGACCCGCGTGAATGATTGGGAAGTATCCTATTAGGGCTTTCATTTTTTATATCGATAAGGAATTCCTTGATAATGTTGGATATTTTAATCGAAAGCTGCTCCGCCCCGCTTACCATCATCTTCCTCAACTTGGCCGTCGTCGAAGTGGAGGACTGAGGGGGCAAAACCTTTATGCTACCGCAGTATTTTATCAGATTGCGCTTATCTTTTTCTGTAAAGGTCGTGGTGGTCTGGGACATGACTAAAACATCCGGCCTTACAAGCTTAATCAAGTCATATTCATGCTCACCCAAGCCCCTCGTCGTAACGATATCCACCGTCCGCAAACTTGTCAAAATTTCCAACCGGTCTTCAAGTTTATCAAATGGGCGGTTTGGCCCTTTTATGCTTCGAGTCAGTTCATCGGTATCGACTCCTATAATAAGAATGTCTCCGTGATTCTTGGCATTTTCTAAATATCTTTTGTGCCCGACATGAAATAAATCATAGACACCTTGCGTGAGAACGATTCTGTACCCTGAGTCCTTGAGAATTTTTACTACCGAGACCAGGGTATTGCGATCAGAAATATAGCGGTCTTCAAAGTTCGGACTGCCGCTCAAGATGTTCTTGACCAGCTGCGAGTTTCCCCCTGATTTCATGGTTTTATTTTACCTCAACTCCCATTGACCTCGCTGTTCCCGCGATAATTTTCATAGCTGCATCCGCGTCGTTGGCGTTCAAATCCGACATTTTCTTCTCGGCGATTTCTTTGACCTGCGCCTTGGAGAGAGTGCCGATTTTTGAGGTATTGGGAGTGCCAGAACCCTTATCCTTTTTCAAAGCCTTGAGAATCAAGGCGGCGGCCGGCTCGGTTTTGTAGGTCAAATGATAAGTGCGGTCTTCGTAGACATCGACCACCGTCGGCACAGTCTCGCCCCGACGGTCTTTGGTCTCTTCGTTGAAGCGCTTAACAAATTCACCGATGTTAATACCCGCCGCGCCGAGCACGGGGCCCAGCTGCTGGCCGGGCACGGCCGCGCCGCCGGGGATCTGGAGCTTCAATACTTTTGTTACTTTCTTTGCCATTTGAG
The DNA here is from genome assembly GCA_001824255.1 of Candidatus Zambryskibacteria bacterium RIFCSPLOWO2_02_FULL_51_21. Classification (GTDB taxonomy): domain Bacteria; phylum Patescibacteriota; class Minisyncoccia; order Phycocordibacterales; family Zambryskibacteraceae; genus UBA5004. The sequence continues at coordinate 438,122 of MHWQ01000002.1, read as the reverse complement.
TCGTTAGATTACCTTAAATTTTCTTTACTTGCAAAAAGTCGAGTTCGACAGGTGTCTCTCGCCCGAACATATTGACCAGAACCTTGACCTTGCCTCTCTCTTCGTCAATATCCGAGATTTTGCCCTCGAGGTCCTTGAAGGGCCCGTCGACAATCTGCACGGCATCGTTCTCAATGAGATTAATCTGGTGCGTGACCCTGTCGGCGCTCATACGGGCAAAGAGAGTCTCGACTTCCTTCTTCTCCAGAGGCACGGGATAAACTCCCGAACCCACGAAGCCCGTTACCCTCGGTGTATTCCTCACCACGAACCAGGAGTCGTCGGTGACAATCATCTCGACGAGAATATAGCCGGGGTAGATTTTCTCCTCCTCCTCAACCCGCTTGCCGGCCTTAATCTTGACCTTCTTCTCGGTCGGCACGATAACGTTGAAAATCTTGTCCTGCATGTCATAGGACTCAATCCTCTGCTTCAAGTTCCTCATCACGGCGTTCTCGTAACCCGCGTAAGTGTGGACCACGTACCAGTTCCTGCCTTCGGAGATAGTTTGCTTGGCCATATTTTTACAGAATGAATTTCTGGAGAATAAGCGAGAGTATGTAGTCGAAGAGTCCGAGATAAAGCGCGGTAAGGATGGAGACCACAATCACGATGGCGGTAAAAACCATCGCCTGCTTCCTCGTGGGCCAGGAGACGTGCGCGAGCTCGCCTCTGGTGTCCCTCACGTAATTTAAGAATCTGTTCATGTTTTTTGAAAAAACACCCTCGTGGGTGTGAACGTGATATTATCACGTTCACGAAAGTATATCAAGCGGGGTGTTTTTCAGGATTTAGCGAATCTCGTACGTGACATTCACGTTAATCTTGATTTTGTTCTCGCCTGTAGGAAGGGTCGGCGTAGGCGGGACAACTTTTATATCAGAGCCCCCCATACCCAACACCTCACGGTAATAAGGCACGACACCGCCGTCCGAGCTGTCGCTGTAGCTCACTACTCTTACCAGCCGCACACCGAGCTCGTCGGAAAGAATTTCGGCCTTCTCTCTCGCGTTCTTGATAGCCAGAGCACGGGCATCGGACTTAAGTTTCTCCGGGTCGTCGATGGTGAAAGAGATGCCCGAGAGATTGGTAGCGCCCGCGGAGCCTGCCCTCGAGAGCGCTTCGCCCGCATTCTCCGTATCGCGCACTTTTACCATAACAGAATGATTTGCGGTATAGCCGTCGGGGACTTGATTGCCTGGAGACGGAGGGCAGCTGTATTGAGTGCAGGGATAAAGGGCTCTGGTTTCGTAACGATATTTCGGCCAGACGGAGTAGTCGGTGGTTTTAATGTCTTTTTCTTCAATACCCAAGTCCTTCAGTTCGGCGAGAATGGCGTCAACCTTTTTGGTCACCGCTTCCTGGGCAGCGTCAACGGTATTGGCATCAGCCGAGACAGTGAAGGTAAAGCTCGCCAGGTCCGGCACAGCCATGACTTCTCCCTCTCCTGATACGCTGATGGTGTTGTAAGAAGGAGAAGTGTCTCTCAAATCCTTCAAAGACGCGAGGGTCTTAACTCCCAGGAAAACGGCTAGAATAATAAGTACAATCCAGGCCCACTTATAAATATTCTTCATTTCTTGTGTGTTCATGCGCACCAGTTTATCACAAATTCAGACGCTTTCTCAAAGACCGATTTTCTTCCAGAAAAACATTGAACATGAGTATGGTGAAGGAGACCGAGAGGAGCCCTAGGGCCACGCCCGCCAGAACATCAAGCGTCCAGTGAGCGCCGAGATAGAGCCGCGAGAAACAGACGATGAGCGCGCCCGCGATTGAACCCAGTATGAGAATGGTCCTGCCGCGCAAGGTCTTAATCTTCCCGAAAAAAATATAGGCCAAGAGGAAGAAGAAGGCCGTCGCCACGGTAGCGTGGCCGGAGGGGAAGCTCCAGCCTTCGGCGAGATAAATATCGGAAGCGGGACGGCTAATCTGGAAAATATTTTTCAGCACCGTAAGCGAGATGGCGGCCACGATGAGCGAGACTAGGAAGAGCATGGCATCGTAAGCGTTCTTCTTGACGATAAGCATGATGGAGATAAACACCGCCACGGAGGAGAAAACGAAGGGATTGCCAATCTTGGTAATCCAGACGAGAAGTGTCGTAAGAAGTGGCGTTCTTACCCGCACTATAGCTTCTTCTATAGCGGAGTTCAGCGGCTGGAGGTCGCTCCCGGTAAGCAAGCCCTCGATAATGATTACCAGGACAAGTCCCGAAATCATGTAAACGAGAAGGAAAAGAATGTTTTTCGCCCAATTCGGAAACATTGTGGTGACATTAAGCTTACCACGACAGAGCATCCAGAACCACGGAAATTTCCATGGTCGCGATGCCTATTACTTTGTCCGTGTCGATGAGAGGATTATCCTCAAGCGGCGACTTGCTTTGGGTCAATGTGCCGTCAATATCGAAAGCGATGAGCTCAAATGCCATTTATTTATTATACTACCAGGCGATGTTATCTCATTCATTTTTCGACAGGAAAACCCTGACCGTGGCCCGCGAGCTTCCGGGCAAATATCTGGTGCGCAAGATTAACGGCAAGATATGGAGGGGGAAAATCACCGAGACGGAAGCATATGTCGGCCCGCACGACCTAGCCTGCCATTCTTCGCGTGGCAAAACCCCGCGTAATACCCCGATGTTTGCCGAAGCTGGAACGATTTATGTCTATTTTACCTACGGTATGCATTGGATGCTAAACATCGTGACCGAAGGAAAAGATTTCCCCGCCGCCGTCCTTATACGCGGTACGGAAAATATAACTGGCCCCGCGCGATTAACAAAGTTTTTTAAAATAGATAAAAGTTTGAATGGCAAGAAGTTGGGAAAGAAAACTGGTTTGTGGATTGAATCTGATTCGAAAATTGAAAATTCTAAATTGAAAATTTTGCGTATGCCAAGAGTTGGAGTGGCATATGCTGGTAAAATTTGGGCAAACAAACCTTATCGTTTTATTCAGTCGTAACTCCATCGAACTCGGCCTCGTTCTGAACCGCTTCTTCCTTGGTGGCGCGGACGATGCCATCGGCGTGATGCGGCGGAGAGTAGATGGTGTAGAGCTTGAGCTCTTCTGTCTGGGAAGCATTGATAACGTTGTGTTCGGCGCCGCGGGGCACCACTACCGCGTCGCCGTCAGAGACATCGTAGCTTGTATTATCAATGATGACCTTGCCACGTCCCTTCTCGAAGCGGAAGAATTGGTCATTATCCTCGTGCACTTCGGCGCCAATTTCCTCGCCCGGCCTAAGCGACATAAGCACCAGTTGCGAGCGCTCACCGGTATAAAGCACGCGGCGGAAATCGGTATTTCCCACGGTTAATTTCTCAATATTGTCTTTGAATCCTTTCTTCATATTGTATTAGACGTTAATAAGACTGGAAATGAACCCTTTCGTGCGAAAGCGACATCTTGCGGTAAAATTCCAGGTCATGCTTCAGACTCTGGGAATTGAAAATAATCTGGTCCATTCCCTCCCAGAGTAGAAACCATGCCGCCGGCTCGAGAAGAATGAGGAGGAAAGAGTAGCCGAAGCTCTGGGCGTCAGAATTTTTTGAAATAACAAAAGTTGCCCCGACCATAGATACGAGACCGAGAAAGACCATGAGGAAGCCGAGCCGCATGATTCTCCTCTTCTCCACCTGAAGCCTCTTGTAGTGTTTGTGGAAGTGGTCCGACAAGCGCTCCTTGATGGTCTGGTCATGGGCTTCGCTCCTGAGTTCTTTCGGCATAGAGATGACAAGTTCCAGTTTTTCGTCACTTTTGTCTAGCGAGGCGCGTCTCACTTCATCGAGAAAGTCGACCGACAACGCTCTCTTCGAATAAGGCCTGTTGTCGAAAACCGAAAAAAGGTCGTCGTAATTGTCTAGCTGCAATGCTATCTCATGACTATCTGCTTGTTCCCCCTCGGGTTCTTTATGATGAAATGCCATGTCTTAATAATAGCAGATTATTGTCGCGGCAAAACTCTGGGGTGCCTACCCGGTGCTGCCCCGGGACTGAGAGCTCCACAAGCTCTTGTGCTGCTGCTACACCATAGGCACCATGCATGGGAAATATAACAGTTTGAATACTTAATTGAAAGCCTTTTGATTTCCTGTTATTCTGGGCTCGACGCGCGGGTGTTGAAATTGGTAGACAAGCTACCTTGAGGTGGTAGTGCCCTTACGGGCGTGGAGGTTCAAATCCTCTCCCGCGCACCAGAACTTATTTCGCTTCTGCTACTTCTTCCACAACTTCCTCTTTTTGCATTCTGAGATTCCTCATCTGTCGGCTGATTTCCTTGGCCGCTTTCTCTCGGACATGGTAGAGCTTGGCCCGGCGGACTTTCGAGCGCTTCAGAACCTCAATCTTGTCAACCATGGGAGAGTAGAGGGGGAAAATTTTCTCGACGCCGACTCCCGAGGCAACACGGCGGACGGTAATAGTAGCTCCGGCTTCGGTGCCATGCTTTCTCGCGAGGACCAGACCTTCGAAGGCCTGGAGACGGAACTTGCCCTTCTCGGCAATCTTCTGCCAGACCTTGACGGTATCCCCCGCTCGCAGGTCGAGCTTCCGCCTCTCTTCTATATTTACCGGACTAATTACCTTATTCATTAGGCCAACAATCTAACAGAATCAGCCGATAATGTCTAATGCTTTCTGGAAATCTTCCGGATATGGGGCCTCAATTGAGATTTTTTCGCCCTTAAGGTTTGTAAGGACGATTTTTCGTGCATGGAGAGCCAAGCGGTCGAAGCCTAGAATTTTCGGTTTTGAGGGCGCGTACAAACTATCAGCCACAACCGGGTGGTGAAGCGCTTGGAAATGGACACGGATTTGATGTGTCCTGCCGGTCTTGGGCTTCGCCTCGACCAGTGTCACCTCCGGCCCCCGCTTCAAAACTTCGAAATAAGTCAGAGCTTCTCTCCCCTCTCTACCCGAGACTCTTTTTCTAAAATCGGATTTGCTTCTCGAAATTTTCAAATTTATCGTTCCTCTGTCTTCCTTCAGATTTCCATAAACAAACGCGTGGTAAATTTTCTCAATCTCGTGATTTTGAAACTGCTTTTTGAGCGCGGCGTGGCCTTCCTTGGTCTTCGCCAGAATCAAACAGCCGGAAGTTTCCCTGTCTATACGATGCACGACACCAGGTCTTTCTATTTCTCCCATCTTTTCGCCAACATCTTTTGACTCCGGATATTTCTCAACAAACCACTCCGAAACACTCGGCTCTTTCGTGCGCCCGTCGGAATGCACAACAAGCCCTGCCGGTTTATTAATGACCAGAATATCGGAATCTTCATAAAGAATTTCCATGGTGCGGGCTAAGGGACTCGAACCCCTGACATCTTCAGTGTAAATGAAGCGCTCTACCAACTGAGCTAAGCCCGCGTTGGCACGATATTATCATATAATGTATTCTCTTGGCACGGGCACGTGGCGGAATTGGTATACGCGTACGCTTCAGGAGCGTATGTCCTTACGGACTTGGAGGTTCAAATCCTCTCGTGCCCACAAGTCAAAGATGTCCAAAATCGAGCGGATAAACGCTGCCAGATGAGCGTACGGAGCACAAGCGCAAGACCGTATCAACGAATTCCTGTACCGCCTCATCGTCGGTAAGCGGATATTTAATGATTGATTCCTTTCGAATAGCCCGCCATTCCTCTTCGCTTATATCGTTGGGCTTCAAGACCGGACCGGGAGCGATCGAATTTATGAATACTCCTTTCGGTCCAAGCTCCACCGCGAGCGCCCGGGTAAGAGCCGCCACCGCCGACTTGGTCACAACATACGGCAGATAGCCGGGGTAAATCTTCCCAAGCGCTGTGCGGTCGGCAACAGTCACCGCGTGCGAACCGGCAGGCATGATGCGGGAGGCAAGCTGTATGGGCCAGAAGGTGCCCTTCACATGCGCGGCGAAGTTCGCGTCCCAGTCTTTCTCGGATATGTCCTCAAATTTTACAGGTTTGAATATTGAGGCGAGAAGCACCAGGATGTCAAGCTTGCCGAATTTCTCTTTTATTTTATTCACGGCTTCTTCCACACTTTTTCTATCCGTAACATCGCATTGAAGTACAAAAGCATTGGAAAATTTTTCGGCTTCTTCTCGTGAAGAGCGGTAGCTTACTACCAAATCCACTCCTAGTTCAGACAGGGCTTTGGCAATCTCCTGCCCTATCCTTTTACCTCCGGTAATCCAGACGACTTTGTTTTTTAAAGAATGTGTCATTTTCTGTGGTCAGGCATAGTTTTCTGCTGAAAACTTGCACGACCCTGACTCGCGCCGTCGCGCTCCGTCAGGCACAAAATATAACATATTTTGTGCCCCTGGCAGGAATCGAACCTACATCAGCGCCTTAGAAGAGCGCTGCTTTATCCATTAAGCTACAGGGGCTTCGTTCGATATTATCACACTAGGAATTATTTATAGAATCTATATAGCTCTTCAGAATTAGCGCCGCGGCGGAAGCGTCGGTCATGTCCGTCTGCCCCTGAATCTGCCTCGCTTCCATGGTGGTAAGGATTTCCGGGTGAAGAATCGTTTCTATTCCCAGTTTGCTGAGGTCAGAGCGGAATTTCTCGATTTTTTCCATAACCGGATTCGCTTCGCTCTTATAGTTCTTCGATTCGCCAATAACCACCCTGTCTATCCCCTCTTCGGTCTTGAAACGAATGATATTTTCGAGCAACTTCTCGTCGTTCGGGAAAGTCTTCCGAGGCAGAGCAAAGCCGCCCGACTCGTCGGTCGAGGCGATGCCCACCCTTTTCTCGCCGTAGTCTATGGCCATTACTTTCATTGTCTAAATATAGTACAATATAAGTCATGGAATCCATCAATACATTGGCTGCGCTCGTAGGCATCCCGGTCTGGGCCATCGTCTTCGTCATCGTATGGACGATAGCTTGGAAGGGGCTTGCCCTCTGGCGCGCCGCAGGCCTTCGCCAGAAGTGGTGGTTCGCCGCCCTTCTTATCATTAACACCTTGGGTATTCTGGAAATCATTTATCTATTCCTGGTGAGCCGAAATTACAAAGTGGAAGTCGTGGAGGAGAAATAGTTAAGACTGCCGAAAAGTGATAACATCACTTTTCGGAGAGGTGGCCGAGTGGTTTAAGGCAACGGTCTTGAAAACCGTCATACCGCAAGGTATCGTGAGTTCGAATCTCACCCTCTCCGCCAGATTGGCAACTTTGAACCCTAATAAAACAGGGCTGAAAACGAACCACCTTTTCAAATCCTTTTTGAGTTGATACAATAGAGGTAATATGTCTACACCAATTTTTACCAAAACATTAGAGAGTGCAACAAGAAAGAAGATTGATTTGATTCTTGCTAATTTGGGTTGGAACACGGACGAAACTTCACCTGACTGCAATGTGTTTACAGAGAGAGCAAAAACCACAGAACAGAATAAAAAATTTAAAGGCAAGAATCCAGACTATGTTCTTTATAAATCTGGAACTGACGACCCAATAGGAATAATTGAAGCTAAGAGAAGTGGGCAAAGCCTTAGGCAGGCCTTGAATCAAGCGATTAATCTCTATGCCGAACCTTTGGGTTTGGATATCATTTTTGTTACTGACGGTTCAATTGTTGAATCGCACGATGTTCGAAGTAAAAGCAATTTAAAGTTAGACGACCAGATCATCACGGAATTTATTTCGGAAAAACAATTACTTAAATTTTTAGAGCATGGCTCTCAATTGTATTCTCCGGAAAAAATAACTTACACCAAGAGAGAGCTTATAAAAATATTCTCTGAGGCAAATGATTTGCTTCGTAAAGAAGGCATTAGGGAAGGAATAGAAAGATTTGCTGAATTTTCTAATCTCTTATTCTTAAAACTCATTAGTGAAATTGAAGAGGATAGAGAAAATAGTGGCGAGCAGAGAATACTTGAAAAAAAGTATTGTTGGGAAAGTTTCTATAAGCTCGATCCAGATCGAATGCTCGAATATGTTAACAATATTATTTTGCCTAGGTTAGTTAATAAGTATAACCACAGCGGAGATGTTTTTCAGCAAAATTTATTAATAAAAAGCCCCGAGAACTTAAAGAAAATAGTTGATAAGCTTTCTTCCCTGAAATTATTAGATGCTGACTCTGATATAAAGGGTGATGCATTTGAATACTTTCTCAAAAATTCGGTTAGCGTTGGGACTGACTTGGGAGAATACTTCACGCCACGACATATTGTTAAGTTGATTGTTGATCTAGTTGATCCAAAATTTGGAGATAAGATTTACGATCCTGCTTGTGGCACAGGAGGATTTTTGATTGAAGCATTTAGACATATCAAGAATAAATGCAAACAAACTAAGGAAAACCTACAAATTTTGAAAGAGAAAACGGTATATGGCAGAGAGATCTCTGGCACAGCCAAAATCGCCAAAATGAATATGATTATCATTGGCGATGGGCACAACAACATTAAGCAAATGGATAGTTTAAAAAATCCAGTTAAAGGTGATTACAATGTTGTTTTAACAAATTTCCCCTTTTCTCAAACAACAGACTATAGCGCATTTTATGGATTTAACAGCGAGGACGCAAATCCCGTTTTCTTGAAGCACATTATTGATTCTTTAGATAATGGTGGAATTGCCGGTGTTGTTGTTCCAGAGGGTCTGTTGTTCGATGAAAATTCAGAGTATATCAAAATAAGAAAAATCCTCTTAGAAACCTGTAATGTTGTCGCGGTTATTAAGTTGCACGAATTCGTCTTTAAGCCCTATACCGGACAACCGACAAGCATTCTTATTTTTGAAAAAGGCAGGCAAACTCAAAATGTTTGGTTTTTTGATGTTCAAGAAGACGGCTTTAAAAAAACAGGAAGCAAATTAGGAAGATCGCCGATTGAGGCAAATGATTTAATTTTGCTAAGGCAAATTTGGAAGGACAAAGAAAATTCCAACCATTCATTTTCGGTTGATTTCAAAAAAATTGTAGCGGAGAAGTATAAACTTTCGATGGATAAATATCGAAAGCAAGGCAAGAAAACAACTGACTTTGTTAAATTAGGTGAGGTTTGCGATATCGTTATTGGTGGGACTCCCTCTCGTAAAGACTTGAGTTTGTATGGTGGCAAAAATTTGTGGGTAAAAATCAGGGATATGAATCGTCAAATGTATATTTCTAATACTGAAGAAAAAATTACCGACAAGGGAGTAAAAGAATCCAATGTTAAATTATTGCCAATAGATACTCTCCTCTTCAGTTTTAAGCTTACAATTGGCAAGGTGGCTATAACCGCGAAGGAACTCTACACAAATGAAGCAATAGCAGGCATTGTTCCGAAAGATAACCGAGTTCTTACAAAATATCTTTACTACCTGTTGCCCAGATTGGATTACTCTACATATAGTCAAAGGGCAACAAAAGGAAAAACATTAAATAAAGATATAATGCGCATAGTTGAAATTCCTTTGCCATCGGTTGAAATTCAGAAGAAGATTATAAAAGAGTTGGACGCAAAGGAATCGGAGAAAGAAAAACACTTACAAGCAGTAGCTAAGATAGCCGAAGATCAAGACAAAAAAATTAACGAATTGATCTAAATTTTTTCATAATTCTATGTCTAAGCAACGCCGACAAAAAGTTGAATTCACTGCCGAAAAACCGGTATCCAAACCTGTTAAGGTTGAATTTTACACAAAAGATGGCGAAAAAGTTTCTTTCAAGGGACATAAGGAAGTAACCAAGCCAGTCAAAGTAGAATTTTATGCCAAAAGGGACAAGAAAAAGTAAATCGTTTTATATTGATACCAACATCGCGTTGGATTATCTTACTGGGCGTAACCGCCAGACAGTTTTGGTTCTCGGTAAATTAAAAGATAAGGGGTGGAAGTGTGTCAGCTCGTCCTTTCTGGCGATGGAAATGGCAGACTACAAGAAAGACAGTTTGTTTGTTATAGATAAAGCGATTGAGAAAAAATGGGAAATGCGAAAAATAATACGCGCAACAGACAAAAAAGATTTAAGGCGTGGAGATTTTGAAAAGGTATATGAATGGTTTAATGAATTTAAGCAAGATTACAAAAATATAGACCTGTATGACTTTTTGAAAAACAGTGATGATTGGCAATTAGCACAAGCTATTTCATTTAACTCAAATCTTTCTGCTCCGGATGCCATTCATTTAGCTTCGGCAATGCTCGGATCGCGAGCGAGCTATTGCCAAGTTTTGATTACACACGACGAACTTTTGTCGAAAGAAGGAAAGAGAATTATCCAAGATAATAAGTTGAGTGGTAAATTAAAGATAATGAGTGTTGCTGAAGTCAAGGAGAAGTTTTTTAAGAAATAGTATAGGTCAGTTCATTTTTCCCCTTATCAGATTTTGGTTTTGGCGTCTCAAACCACTCAGGATGAACTTTGTAGATAGCTCGTAGTTTCTGTATACTTTTATCAAGATCCTCGACCTGCCTGCCGGCAAGGCAGGGTTTGAGCCGTGCTTTGAGTTCAAAGTTCCGGGCATCGTCCCCGCCAAGAGAACCTGTCGCACTCCCCTAAAAAGTATGGGATAATATATGGTGTTTGGAAAATCTAAACGACATTAATAAAAAATATGATTAAAGCCATTTTCGCAGTCGCCTGGATTAAGGTACTGGTCGGTGTCTTGGGTCTCATTTTATTCATTTGGGCTTTGGTGGACATCTTGCGTAGCAGGAAAACTGCCGGGATGAAAATCCTTTGGGTGCTTATTTGTCTGATATTTCCTTTTCTGGGCGTGGTAATCTACCTGCTTTTTGGCAGGAAGGAAAACGGTTACATTGAATAGACCAAGAAAAAAAGGACGAATTCTTCTAATAGCCTTTATGGTAATAGCCGTTTTGGCGGTTGTTCGAATTGCTCGAAGGGATAGCCAGCAGAATTTTCTCCAGCAATTATTCAATAGAGATAAGACCCCATCTAGCTTAACCACCACTACGGCCGTGGGCGATGTCCCGCCAGAATACAAGGCGCTTTATGACAAGATAGACGGCAAGCTTACTAGTTTCAACCGAAAACTTAGCAGCGAATGGAGCGGCAATAAATCTTCAGTGATATTTAGTGCGACCTTGGCTCCAACCAATCCAAATCTCGGCGACACTCTTCTCTCAGCTGAAACCTACAATTCAGCAATCACTTACGTTGACAGACTTCAGCAGCTAGGAGTCAGAGCGATTACGATTGACATAAATTTCCCTTTATTAGATCCCGATTTCCGCGGACCGGAAAAAAGTGCCCAGTACTTGGAGTTTTATAAAAAACTTGTCGGTGAAATAAAAAACAGGGGCTTGTCGGTAACTATTGAAATCCAACCCATTTTCCCCGACTTCTCTCCCCTTCCTGTAAAAAAATATTACGACACCTTAACCGTGGAGACGTATAAGCAGCGTGCCGCTCAGATGAACAAAACTGTAGCTTTGGAATTACGGCCTGCCTACCTGACGGTTGCAAATGAGCCCGAAACCGCGGCGCGCAATCTGAGTCTCCCTGTTGGTAACATCGAAACTGCAGTTGATGAAGTCAAATACATCTTGTCGGAATTGGATAAATTAGGATTAGACAACATCAAGTATGGCGCCGGTTTCGGCAATTGGCAGGCAGATTACCAGAATTGGGCCCAGCGATATACCCAGCTTCCAAATCTGGATTTTTTAAACATCCATATATACCCAGTAGACGGAGATTTGCTTAACCGGATTTTGACCATAGATGATATTGCCAAAAAATACGGCAAGCGACTGGCTGTCCATGAAGCATGGCTTTATAAATGGCAAATTGGAGAAAGGACGGGAAATATGGCGGCTTCAGCCGGCACGTTTGCCAAAGATTCCTACAGTTTTTGGCAGCCTTTGGACGCCAAATTTATGGAGACTCTCTATCTGCTGGGAGAGAGCAGGAACTTTGAGTATGTCTCGCCGTTTTGGTCCAATTTCTTCTTCGGATACTTTGATTATAATGAGGTCAAAAATATTTCTGGGACAAAGATGATGGGGAACATGATTTCGGCAGGGAGCACGGCCGCAAAACAAGGAAAAATTACTGAGACTGGCAGAAAATACCAGACTCTAATCTCGAAATAGTTATATGGTTGTGGGTTTATTGTATAATTAGGCGACAAAAGCCTTATTTTTGTTAATATTTAATTAGTTCTTACCGAGAGTTAAATAAAATTAACCAACAATATATGAGAAGAAACAGAGCCATCATTTACGTTTTAATTATATTGGCGGTTCTTTTACTCTTGCGCACGGCCAGAAACAGGGATAAGTCCCCGATAGGCCTGCCCGATACTCCACAGGAACAATTGGAATATACGCTGCTTTCGGAAAACGGCGGGCGGCTGGACTGGAGCGAAAGGACCGGCAAAATTGCTTTCGACAAGCGCGGCAGCGACGGGTATTACGATGTTTACGTCGCAGACAATGTCAGCAGTCTCGGCAGCGCCCGCTGTCTGACTTGCTCCCGCCCGGAATTTAAGCAACGCCACGCGGGCAACCCCGCCTGGCATCCGAACGGCAACTACATCGTGTTCCAAGCCCAGGCAAGCTCCCGACAAGCGGACTACGCGACCCCAGGCAAGGGATACAACAATGATTTGTGGGTGACTGATTCCAGCGGAAGCGCTTTCTGGAGGTTACTCGATCTGACAAGCCAGCGCACCTACGGCGTTCTCCATCCTCACTTCTCGCATGACGGCAGTAAAATTACATGGGCGCAAATGTTGAAAACCGGGGAGACGTTCGGATTCTGGCAGCTCACCTTGGCGGACTTCTCGGTTCAGAGCGGAACTCCGAAACTCAGCAACATCAAGAGCTTTAAGCCCGGCAGCAGTCCAAAGTTTTATGAGACCCACGGGTTTACCAAAGACGACCGCAAGCTGATATTTTCCTCAAATTCAGATGGCCAAACAGTCACTGGGCTTGATATCTACCTCATGGATATCGCCACCGGAAAGACAACGAATCTGACGAGCACGCCGAAGGATTGGGATGAACACGCCCAGCTTTCTCCAAATGGCAGCAAGCTCATTTGGTCTTCCAGCACCGGTAACAGACTTATGCACAACGACCTCTGGGTAATGGATATCGACGGCCAGAATAAGAGGCGGGTTACGGATTTCCACACCCGCGCCAGGTCATATTATCTGGGAGCGAAATCCTTCGGGCCCGCTGACGCAAGCTGGTCTGCGGACGGCAAGAGTCTGATTACCTATGCTATAACGGACCAGACTGACGGCGGCGGCAGGATTTATCTCCTCAAATTCAAATAGTTAAATCCATGATAAGCATCGAGGATTTCCTGAAGTGCGATATAAGGATGGGCAAGATTATTTCTGCCGAGAGAGTGGCGGGTTCGGAAAAACTTCTTAAGCTTATGGTGGACCTAGGCGAAGCTGAGCCGAGACAGATTCTCTCGGGCATCGCCAAGGCCGTGCCAGAACCCGAATCGCTTGTGGGGAAAATGGCGCCCTTCATAACCAATCTTGAACCCAGAATGATTATGGGTATGGAGAGCCAGGGTATGATGCTCTGCGCGGATGATGGGGCGCCGGTATTTCTCCACCCCTCGCGCGAAGTGACGCCCGGAAGCGTGGTAAAATAATTTCAGTGAAAAAGCCGGAAACTTTCAAAATCGAGTGGGAAGCTCGCGAGTACGAGCATAAGGAGCGGAGCCAGGACTGGTTCTGGGCGGTGGGCATCGTCACTTTGGCTGTCGCCGTCACCGCCGTAATCCTCGGCAATATTATCTTTGCGATTCTGGTCCTCACGGCTGTCTTCGCACTGGCTCTCTTCATCAACAGACTGCCGGAAATTATCCACGCTTCGGTAGATGAAAAGGGAGTTACCCGCGGCCACGTCCGCTATCCGTACGAAACGCTTGATTCCTACTGGCTCGATACTGAACACCCACACCCAAAAATAATTTTGAAATCTAAGAAGCTCTTCATGCCGCTCATTATCGTGCCAATCGGAAAAAACGCCGACGCTGAGCAGCTCGACCAGTCGCTCGCCAAATTTCTGAAAGAAGAATTCCATCCTTTGCCCTTCGTCGAGAAGGTGCTAGAGTATTTGGGCTTTTAAATTCCGCTCCCATCGTTCAATGGATAGGATATATCCTTGCGGAGGATACGATGTAGGTTCGATTCCTACTGGGAGCACACTACGCGAGTTTCTTTACGAGTTTAGAAAGGCGGGAGAGCTTGCGCGAAGCGGTATTTCTGTCGAGAGCGTGTGTCTTGACGGCCTTGTCGAGCGCTTTCTGGACGGAAGAGACGAGAGCCGAGGCGGCTTTCTTGTCTCCGGCAGCGACAAGCTTCTTCAGAGATTTTACGGCCTTGGCCGCGGCATCCTTCCGGCGCTGGTTGAAAACGCGCTTCTTTAAGGACGCTCTATGGGCCTTCTTAGCTCCTCGTGTTATAGCCATTGGGGAGATGCTACACTAGTTAATGTATGATTTCAAGCCTTTCCGGCACGGTTCGCCATAAGGATTTGCATTACATCGTGATTGACGTTGGTGGCGTGGGTTACCGCGTTGCGGTAACGACAGACACCGCTCTTGAAGCATCCCCTTCTTCCTCTATATTCCTCTGGACCCACCTTGCCGTGCGGGAAAACTCGCTCGACCTATACGGCTTCAGTAACCTGGAAAATCTCGGGGTTTTCGAGCTTCTCATCACCATTTCGGGCATTGGGCCGAAGACCGCCCTAGGCATTCTTAACGTCGCCACTCCTGCCATGCTCCGGCAGGCGGTCGCTTCCGGCGATACCTCCTACCTCACCAAGGTGTCGGGTATTGGCAGGAAAAACGCCGAGAAAATAGTGCTTGAGCTCAAAGATAAGCTCAAGGTAAGCGACGCCGACAAGGGCATTGATACTCGCACCGAGGGTGACGCTCTCGAAGCTCTGGTCTCTCTCGGCTATAGCGAGCGCGACGCACGCGAAGCGCTCAAGCATGTACCGAAGGAGGTGAAGGGCGCCAGTGAACGCGTCAAGGCCGCGCTTAAAAACTTAAATGCCTGAACTGCCCGAGGTTCAAACAACAGTTAACGGATTAAACAAAACTGTAAAAGGCCGTGCTGTAAAAAGCGTTTCGACTACTTACAAGAGCGCTTACCACGCGGGCAAAGACAATATCAAAGACCCGGCCTTCTTTAAAAAATTCAAGAGACTCGTCACGGGGCAAAAAATTTTGAAAGCCGAAAGGCGGGCAAAAAATGTTTTAATCCATCTTTCGAACGGTTATACGATAATCGTCCATATGAAGATGACCGGACACTTCGTCTATGACCGGCCGGATTACCCTTATGTCCGTCTTATATTCAAACTGGACAATGGCAAAGAGCTTGCGCTTTCCGATATCCGAAAGTTTGCGAAAGTAACTCTCGCCAAAACAAGCGAACTGGAGAAAAGTTTCCATCTTGAGCATCTGGGTCCAGAACCGCTGGAGAAAAATTTTCAATTCTCAATTTTCAATTCTCAATTACATAAGCGCCCGAAGGCGAAAATCAAGCAAGCTCTCATGGACCAGTCGCTTATTGCGGGCATCGGCAATATTTATTCAGACGAAATTTTGTGGCGTGCGGGAGTACATCCGACTTCCTTGGTTGGAAAAATTCCGCTCAAGAATATGAAACCGATGTTTGCCGCGATGAAAGAAGTTTTGAAAGCAGGAATCAACTTCGGCGGAGACTCGATGTCGGATTATAGGAATATTAAGGGAGAGCGCGGAAAGTTCCAAGACCACCACCGAGCTTACAGACGCACGGGAAAATCCTGTGGAAAAAACGACGGCGGCGTTATTAAAAGAATTGTGGTAGGCGAGCGCTCCGCGCATTTTTGCCCCATTCATCAAAAACTTTTTAAATAATGCTAAAATAATTACATGCTTAATCCATTCCCAGACCTGCTCGCCTATTCGATTCTCGCGCCATTGTTCCTAAGGCTTGTCTTGGGGCTCATATTCATAGACCTCGGCTTTCTTAAGTTTCGAAGCGAGAAACAGAGATGGATAACCTCCTTTGAGGCTCTGTATCTCAGGCCCGCAGACTTATTCGTGGCGGTCTACGGCATAATTCAGATTGCTGGAGGTCTTCTCCTCCTCATCGGCCTCTGGACGCAAGTGGCGGCGCTCGCCTTCGCAATACTAACCGGTATTGAGCTTGGCATTGAGCTGAGTATGCGGGAGGTGCTCAAGCGCGACATCACTTTCTACCTCCTGCTCTTCGTAATCTCAATTTCTCTCCTCCTCACCGGCGCCGGGGCCTACGCTTTCGACATCCCGCTGTAAAAGTTGTAATGTGCGCCCAGTTGGGATCGAACCAACGACCTTGTCCTTAAAAGGGACCTGCTCTACCGACTGAGCTATGGGCGCAAAATGCTTCCAAAATATACCTCAAACATGACAATAATTCTAGACGGTAGGAAATTAAACGCGGAAATTGTGGCCCGCCTGGCGAGGCAGATTAAGCGGCTTAAACATAAGCCAAAGCTTGTTATTGTTCAGGTCGGCAGCGTGCCGGAATCAGACAAGTATATAAAGCGCAAAAAGATTTTCGGCGAGAAAATCGGTGCGATTGTCGAGCACAAGAAATACCCGGGAAACGTCCTGGAACAAAGACTGATTTCGGAAATTTCGAAATTCAACAAAAGTTCTTCTGTCCATGGCATCATCGTCCAGCTGCCTCTGCCGAAACATTTGCAAAATATCCTAGGATTGATTGCGGAAGAGAAAAGGGTGGACGGCGGAAAGTATTTCAGGCCCGCAACGGCGAAGGGAGTTCTGGCGCTTCTCGATAAATACAGAATAAAAATCACGGGAAAGAAGGCCGTTGTAGTCGGCCGCTCTGAGCTTGTAGGCAAACCGATAGCTCTGGCTCTCCTCGAGAGAGAAGCTACCGTCACAATCTGCCACAAACAGACAAAAGATTTGAAGAGAGAAACGAAACAAGCGGAAATTCTCGTCGTCGCGGCCGGCTCGCCGGAATTGATTACCAAGAATCACGTTTCGAGAGATCAGATTGTGATAGATGTGGGCATAAATATTCTCGGGAATGAGAAACTGGTCGGCGATGTGGACTTCAAGAATGTTTCAAAGAAAGTTCGCGCCATTTCCCCCGTCCCCGGCGGCGTCGGTCCCATGACCGTCGCCTCTCTTTTCCAAAATCTCCTTGAGGCTTACGAATTACAGACTTAGAATTGTCTTCTCGATGAAGGTTTCGATTTCCTCTTCTCCCCTCCTGGCTTGGTGGTAGCCGACGACCAAAGCTTCGGATAGCTTCTCCAGCTCATTGGGTTTGAAGTTTTTGAGAAAAGATTTTGCCTTGCTGTATGGAAATGGCTTCATGTCGGCTTCTTCGGCTGACTTAGTGCAACCAGCGAGGAGCATGGTCTTTACCTGCCAGAATATCCGATAGAAAATTTCTTCAGGCACCTGTCCGGAAGCAAGTGCTTTTCTATAAAGCATCCAGGCTTCTCTCTTGTTACGCCCGCCAATCGCATCAGTCAGTGCGAAGATATTAAAAGTGGAGGAAGATTTCTCTAAAGGTTTTTCTTCTAAAATTTCTTCTTCCGCTACCTGTTCTCCGAATAAATTTTTCATATCTTTTGCATTTCTCCCCAATTATCACCTGCGTGCGCTTCGGCGACGACAGGTACGTCCTTAAGTTCGCTCTCCGGGATGACCGTCTCCATGATTTTCTTGAAATTTTTGGCCGCCTCCTCTACCAGTTCTTCAGAAACTTCAAACACCAGCTCGTCGTGGACCTGGAGAAGCAGCCTCACCTTGCCGCTTTCGCCATTCCTCTTTATATAATCATCGATTTTCTTCATGGCAATCTTGATGATATCGGCCTGCGTACCCTGGAGCGGCGCGTTGATAGCCATCCTCTCGGCCTGAGCGCGGATGTAAGGCAGGGGCGAGCGGAAGCCGGTGAAGTAGCGCCTTCGGCCAAACATAGTTTCCGTGTACCCCTTGCGCTCCGCCTCGGCCTTGACCTTGTCGAGATAAGCCGCGAGGCCGGTGAAAGTGCTGAAATATTTATTGTAAAACTCCTGCGCCTCCTTTCTGTCGGTGCCGAGATTTTTCTGCAAAGCGGTCACCCCCATGCCGTAAAGGATGCCGAAGTTTATAGTCTTCGCCTTGATGCGCATGGCCTTATCCACTTCCTCCGGCTTCACCTTGAAAACCCTTGAGGCGACACCGGCATGAACATCCTCGCCCTTCTTGAATATCTCGATAAGCTTCTGGTCGCCAGAAAGGACGGCCGCTAGGCGGAGCTCTATCTGCGAGTAATCGAGAGAAACGAGCTTAAATCCTTTCTCAGCGATAAAAGCATGCCGTATAGCCCGGCCAAGCTCGGTTTTATTGGGAATATTCTGAAGGTTGGGATTGTTTGAAGCCATTCTGCCGGTGACGGCGCCGTTTTGGAGGAAGGTTGAGTGCAGACGTGAATTCTTGTCGAGAAGAGGCGGTATGGCGTCGATGTAAGTGGAGAGGAGTTTCGAGAGCTCGCGGTAATCGAGGATAAGCCCGATAATCTTGTGCTTCTCGCGGAGCTTCTCAAGCTCGGATTCCCTGGTCGAGAGAGCGCCACCGGGCGTTTTCTTCTGCCGCGTGCCGGCAAGAGCAAGTTTGGTAAAGAGGATATTGCCGAGAACCTTGGTCGAATTGATATTGAATTCTTCTCCGGCCTCTTTCCAAATTTCCTTCTCCAGACGGGAAAGTTCTTTGTGATACTTGCCCGCCAGGCCGGCGAGAATTTTTTTGTCTACCTTAATGCCCGTTTTGTTCATCTTCTCGACAATAGGAATGAGGGGTTTCTCTATTTCTTCGAAAACTTTTCTAACCTTTCTCTTATCAAGCTCCGCTTCGATGACTTTTTTCGCTTCTTTCAAATCTTTTGCTTTGGTAAAATCCAGTACATCTTCAACCGTCGGTGCGGTAATATTTGAATCTATAACCCAAAGTGCCAAACATAGCGGCGCAGCGGAAGAATCCTGAAAAACAGCCTGGCCATGCTCGCCAGAGGCGACACCAGAAAGCTTTTTGAAAGATTCTTCCGCGGAACCGCCCAGCTTCTTCACTCTCTCGCTCAAAGTTCTGAAGCCGAGAGTTTTGAAAAGTTCGAGCACGTCATCTAGTTTGAAATTTTCTCTCCACACTTTCGGCAATTTGAAATCAATCGGCGCGTCTGGACGTATGGTGGCAAGCGTTTTCGAGAAAAGCGCCTCTTCTTCTCCTTCCTCCAGAAGTTTTTTCAGTCTCTCTGGCTTCACCTTCTTGATGTTTTTATAAATATTTTCAATCGTGCCGAATTCTTGAATTAAGGACGTCGCGCCCTTCTCTCCTATTCCCTTTACACCAACGATATTGTCCGATGGGTCGCCGCGAAGACCTTTGTAATCGATAAGTTTCTTCGGTTCGAAGCCAAATCTCTCGACCACCTTTTTCTCATCGTAAAGAATGGTGTCGTTGAGCCCTTTTTTGAGTGTGTAGACCATTACCTTCCTATCTTCTACAAGCTGCATGGTATCCATGTCGCCGGAAGCAATTACAATTTCCAATTTAGAATTTTCAATTTTCAATTTATGAACGATAGTACCGATGATATCGTCGGCTTCGAATCCCTGCAGCGAATAAACCGGTATGCCAAAGACTTTGAAAATGTCTCTCGCCCGCTCGAGCTGAAGATTCAGGTTTGCTTCATTTTCCTTGCGGCCCGCCTTATAACTCGCCGCCGCTTCGTGCCGGAAGGTCGGCCCCGATTCGTCGAAAGCGGCCACGATGTAGTCCGGCTTCAATTCATTCACAATTTTTATCAGCATAGCTACTAAACCGTAAAGAGCGCCCGTTGGCTCGCCAGTCGATGAGGCGCTGAATTCCGGCAGCGCGTGATAAGCGCGGTGGATAATCGCGTGGGAATCGAGAAGAATTAAGCGCTTCTTATCTTTCATGTTTGAATTGGATTCTTTTCGCGTCTTTGGGTATCAATCCTTCGACGTTCTCCGGCCACTCGATAAGAATCAGGTTCTCCGGCTCTTCGGCAATCTTCGCCCAGCCGAGATTCAGGAGCTCTTCCTCTTTCTCCAGACGGTAAGCGTCTATGTGAATCAGTTTTTTAAATCCGTGGAAATCTATATCGTAAACTTTCATGATTACAAACGTGGGAGAGGGCATGAATTCCCTTACCCCCATGACCTTACCGAACGCCTGGGCAAAAGTGGTCTTGCCCGAGCCGAGTTCCCCCTGTAGCGCTACGACGGTGGCTTTCATGCCCCGTATTATACATAAAGGGCGGGCGATTGAATCGCCCGCCCTTAGCGCCTGCAGCCCGCCCCTCCCGTGAGATACCGCACCTGCCAGACTTCCTGGCGGGAACGGTCGTAAACATAGAACGTCCGGCTGTCCGAGCCGAGATAGATGCCGGTGATACTTTGCCCCCGGACAGTGAGTATCATCTGACCGTCGCTTCCTCCATAAGGCCGCGGCAGGATCACCCGCCCTCGCTCGCCGTAGCCGAGGCGGGCCACCACTTCGTCGATTGACTCGACGATGAGGGTGGCCGCACCTCGGCAGTCGTTTATGACCGCAACTTCAGCTACTGGGGTGAAGTAAAACTTCCTCCCCTTAACCGCACAACCTGTCGCCAGGAGGGCGGCAAGCGCCGCAACCGCCAATCTATGCATAACTGCCTCCTTTTTTAACCTTACAATAATAAGGTACAATAGAGCAAATGGTTACATTCGATGAGGAAAAGCAGGAGGAGAGCGTGCGACTTCTGCGGGAGAAAGAAGAGGAGGATCTGGCCGCAGCGCTCGCCGAGCGCCACGGTGTCCCTTACATAGACTTGTCCATCCACCCTATAGACCTCGACTCGCTTAGGGTCATAAAGGAGACGGAAGCGCGCGCCGCGGGGCTCGCGGTCTTCAACGCCACGGACAAGAAGATTGATATCGCCGTCCTCTCGCCCCAAAACGAGAAAACCACTGAGGCCATCGAGGACCTTAAGCGGCGCGGCTACCTACCCGAAATATTCATGGCCTCTCACCAGAGTCTCGAGAGGGTCTGGGACCGTTACAAAGACCTCTCTTATTCTTTCGAAACAAAATCTGGCGCTCTGGATATCTCAAATGATGAAATCATCGAGGTGACGAGGAAGGTTCGCGCTCTTTCCGATATCAAATCCATGATTGAGAGCGTGCTTTCGCTCAAGCGAGCTTACCGCATTTCCAAAATTCTGGAAATACTTCTCGCCGGCGCGATTTCTCTCAAGGCCTCCGATGTCCACCTGGAACCGGAGGAGGAGAGCATCCGTTTGCGCTACCGGCTCGACGGCGTTCTGACCGACATCCTGCGTTTCGACAAAGAGACTTACGAACTTCTGCTCTCGAGAATAAAATTGGTAAGCGAATTGAAGCTTAATCTGAAGGAGAAAGCCCAGGACGGCCGCTTCTCCATCAAGCTCGCGGAGGTCGAGATAGAGGTGCGAACATCCCTTCTGCCCGGCCCTTACGGCGAATCGGTGGTTCTCCGCGTGCTGAACCCGGATGCCATCGCCGTCGAGCTCGACAAGCTCGGCATTCATCCGAAATTGCTCGAAATTTTAAACAAGGAAGTAAAGAAGCCCAATGGCATGATTCTTACCACCGGCCCCACCGGCTCCGGCAAGACCACCACCCTCTATGCTTTCCTCAAAAGAATTTACAATCCGGAAATCAAAGTAATCACCATCGAGAATCCCATCGAGTATCACTTGCCCGGCATCGTCCAGACTCAGACCGAACCGGATAAGGGCTACACCTTCGCCGAGGGTTTGCGAAGCGCCTTGCGCCAAGACCCCGACGTCATCATGGTGGGAGAAATTCGCGACGACGAAACGGCCGGAGTGGCGGTAAATGCCGCTCTCACCGGCCACCTGGTGCTATCAACCCTCCACACCAATAACGCGGCGGGCTCCTTCCCCCGCCTCCTCGACCTCGGCGTGAATCCGAAAGTCGTGAGCTCGGCGCTTAATGTCTCCATTGCCCAGCGCCTGGTGAGAACGCTCTGCCAATCATGCAAAAAAGAGTCGCTGCTTGAAGGAGCCGATAAGGAAAAGGTCGAGAAAATTCTTTCGGAAATCAGCGACAAAATTTATCTTGAAGGAGTACAGAAGGACAAGAACTGGACGCCCGTCGGTTGCCCGGAATGCAACGGCCTCGGCTACAAGGGCCGTATCGGCGTCTACGAAGCCATTCTCATAGACGCCGAGATAGAAAAAGCGGTTATAAAAAATCCTTCCGAGCGGGATATCCGTGAAGCGGCCAAACCGCAGAAGATGCTTACCCTCGCCCAGGACGGCGTCATCAAGGTTCTGAAAGGGGTAACCAGTATGGAAGAATTAAGCCGGGTTGTCGACCTTGCCGTTTGAGAAGAACCGTGAATAATGATGCCAGACGCTCAAGCCTATAAATCTCTAAGCAAAAGCCAAACGACTTTCTCGAGGATAACTCCAGTAATCGTAAAGATTGCCAGAATGTCCTTAGAAAATTGTCCGTTGCTTAGAGATTTATGGGCTGGAACTCTGAATCTGATACCATCAGATTCAGGACCAAGTCTAGCACATAAAGTTTTTTATGTCAAGTAAGAAAATTAATAAAAAGAAAGAGCCGGAAGAGGCCGCCGGCGCCGCCTATCTCGACCGGGAGCTCCGCCCGTCGAATTGGAACGAATATATAGGTCAGAAAGCGGTCAAAGAGAACCTCAATATCCTCATCAGAGCCGCCACCGAGCGTGGCGTGCCACCGGAGCACGTGCTCTTCTACGGCCCGCCCGGTCTCGGCAAGACCACGCTGGCGCATCTCGTGGCGAGAGAGACGGGCAGGAACTTAAAGATTACCTCCGGCCCGGCCATCGAGCGCGTGGGCGACCTTGCAAGCATCCTCACCAACCTCGCGGCAGGCGACATCCTCTTCATCGACGAAATCCACCGGCTCAACAAGACGATTGAAGAGGTGCTCTACCCGGCCATGGAGTCCGGCGTCCTGGATATCATCATAGGCAAAGGGCCTTCGGCGAGAACGATACAGCTCGAATTGCCGCCCTTTACGCTCTTGGCTGCCACGACTCGCGTCGCCATGATTTCCTCGCCTTTGCGTTCGAGATTCTCCGGCGGCGTTTTCCGACTCGACTTCTATACTGAAAAGGAAATCGAGGAAATCTTGAGAAGGTCGGCAAAAATCATGGGTGTCGAAATAAAAGGCGATGCCGAAAGAGAAATCGCGAAGAGAAGCCGCTTCACGCCGAGAACCGCAAATTATTTCCTTAAACGCGTGCGCGACTTCGCCCAGGTCGAAGGCCGGCCGATAAACCTTGAGACGGTTCACTCGGCGCTAAAACTTCTGGGCATAGATGAAAAAGGTCTCTCCCCTTCCGACAGGCGACTTCTCGAAGTGATTGCGGACAAATTCGGCGGCGGGCCGGTGGGTCTCGGCACGCTCGCGGCGGCACTTTCAGAAGAAGAGGCGACAATTGAGGAATTCAACGAGCCGTATCTTCTCCAACTCGGACTCATCGAGCGCACCGGGAGGGGCAGGATGCTTACTCCGCACGCTTACATGCATCTGGGTATTACCCCTCCGGCCAGTCTGCAGAAAAAACTTCTATGAGCGGACACAACAAATGGTCTAAGATTAAGAGAAAGAAGGAAGGCACCGACGCGGCCAAGTCAAAAATGTTTTCGAAGATGGCCCGGCTCATTTCGACCGCATCAAGGCAGGTTAAGGGCGATGTCAATTCGCCCGTGCTTCGCGCCGCCATAGACAAAGCCCGCGAATACAACATGCCAGCAGACAACATCGAGCGCGCGGTTAAGAAAGGTTCCGGCTCCGAAGCCGAACAGCTTGACCATATAACTTACGAAGCCTACGGGCCAGGCGGCTCGGCCCTTATTATCGAGGCGCTCACTTCAAACCGAAACAAGGCGGCCCAGGAAGTAAAATTCATTCTTTCTCAGCACGGCTTCTCGCTTGCGGCGCCCGGCTCGGCGGCCTGGGCATTCAGACGAGAACCAACAACTAACAACTTACAACCCACAACGACTGTAAAAATTTCCGAGGAAGATTCAAAGGCATTAGAAAAATTAATCGAAGAACTCGAAGATAATGACGAAGTCCAGGAAGTCTACACCAACGCGGAATAGAGTTGCCGCGATAGACCCCGGCTTCGACCGCCTGGGAATTGCTGTGGTGGAAGGAGAGAAAGTGCTTTTTTCCGGTTGCGTTGAGACGAACCGGAAAATCCCCCACCAGGAGCGCCTGCTTGAAATCGGCTGCGCGATAGAAGCGATTATCAAGAAGTGGAAGCCAAACGCTTTGGCGATAGAACAGCTTTTCTTCAACCAGAACGCCACCAATGCGCTTAGGGTGGCGGAGGCGCGCGGGGTGGCCTTATACGAGGCAGCTAAGGCCGGACTTAAGGTGTATGAATATTCTCCGCAGGCCGTCAAAATCGCCGTGACCGGCTACGGTAAGGCTGATAAGAAACAAGTGGAGAGTATGGTGAGAAAGCTAATAAAGCTAGACAAAGCCAAGAAGCTGGATGACGAGCTCGATGCCATAGCCCTGGGGATTACTCATATTGCTAGTCAAAAACATATCTGGTAAATTTGTAGTCATTCGAAATTAAAATTAATTTATTCCAAAATGGAAGACGAAGATATTTTAAAAGAACCCGACGAGCCGGTTGAGGATGAAACAGAGGGCGCCGATGATCTCGACCACGAAGTCGTCGATAAAAAGAAAAAGGACCTTCTGAATCCGGAAGAGACGGAGAGTCTAGACGATTTGGAGGACGAGGAGCTCGAGGATGAAGAAGAGCCCTTCGACGACGTCAATCCGATCTAGTTATTCTAAGAAAGCGGTGTTTGCCTATACGGTAAACACCGCTTTCCATTTCTTCAATGGCACCATCTTTCTCCAGACGGTTGAATTCCGTTTTTGAAGAAACCAGCCCTTCCCGCAAAAGAATTTCCACCAAGGGCTCATTCTTTTGAGCCGTTACAGTTTTTATATCGTCCGGAATGCCGCCTTTAGAAAAAGCTTTTTCGAAATTCTCTTGCGCTTTCTTCGCCGCCTCTTCGCCGTGATAAATTTTTGTAATCTCAAAAGACAGGCGCATCTTAGCGTCTTTTGGATGACTTGAAAGGATGTTTATCACATCACCCATCGGAACACTCGTGAGGCATTCAAAATACTTTTCGACTAATTCGTCTCGAATAGACATGAGTTTGCCATACATTTCTTCGGCACTATCCTCAAGATAGATAGAATTATCATAAGTCTTGCTCATCTTACGCCCGTCGGTACCCTCGATGAGCTTTGTGGTGAGCACAAATTTGTCACGCTTATGATATGCCGCCTGAAGCGTGCGCCCAGCTAGCATATTGAATTCCTGGTCAGAGCCACCGAGCTCTCCATCCACATCAAGGACGACGGAGTCGTAACCCACCATCAGCGGGTAGAGGAATTCATGCACGGAGATTGGCTTGTTTTCCTTCAGCCGTTTATCGAACATGTCGCGCTGAAGCATCTGTTGAACTGTGAAGTTTGAAGCGAGGTCAACAATTCCCTTGAAATCCAGCTTCTCAAGCCATTCGTGGTTGTAGCGCACTTTTATTTTTGAAATATCGAGAATTTTCCCCGCTTGTTCCTTGTAAGTTTTGAAATTTTTTTCAACTTCTTCTCGCGTAAGCACTGAGCGCATTGTGTCGCGGCCCGTCGGATCGCCAATCATCGCAGTAAAGCTTCCCACAATAAAAATCACTTCGTGTCCCGCGTCGGCAAAGGCCTTGAGCTTCCTCAACGGCACCGAGTGGCCAAGATGAAGCTTGGCGCCAGTAGGATCAACGCCGTGATAGATGCGAAGCTTTTCTCCCGAATTCAACTTCTTTTCTGCCAGCTCGCGCGGTATAACTTTCTCCACCCCCCGTGAAAGCAGTTCTTCTACGTCTATAGTCATGAAAGTATCTTAACATATGTTAAAATGGGTTCTCTAATGATGAATTTCTGGAGGAAGTTCCGCAATTCGAACCATTACTGGGCCGCCGGGGCGGCGGCCCTCTTCGTCTGCGGACTCTTTGTCCTCTGGATAGCCTCACTCCGGATTCCAGCCCTTGAGAGCATTAGCGAGAGGAAAATCGACCAGTCCACCAAGATTTACGACCGCACCGGCGAGGTTCTCCTTTATGACATGAGCCGCGACGTCAGGCGCGAGCAGGTGCCCTTCGAAGCAATTTCTCCGTACGTTAAATCGGCCACCATTGCCATCGAGGACAAAGATTTCTATTCTCACAACGGTTTTGTGCTCTCATCATTCGTCCGTGCCGTTTTGGTGAATCTTACTTCCCTCTCCTTCAGCCAGGGCGGCTCCACCATCACTCAGCAAGTGGTCAAAAATTCCATCCTGACCAAGGATAAGACACCAACAAGGAAGTTAAAGGAGCTTATCCTTGCCATAAAACTCGAGAAAGTGCTTACCAAAGACGAGATTCTGACTCTTTATTTAAACGAGATTCCTTACGGCGGCACCATTTACGGCGTCGGCGAGGCGTCACATAGCTTCTTCGGCAAAAGCGCGGCCGACCTCTCGCTTGCCGAATCGGCCTATCTCGCGGCGGTGCTCAAAGCTCCGACTTATTACTCGCCTTACGGCTCGCACCAGAAAGAACTTGGTGAGAGGAAAGACCTGGTTCTCGCCGAAATGCTTAAAAATGGACTAATTTCTCAGGAAGAGCATGACAAGGCACTTTCGGAAAAAGTTGTTTTCAACGAAAAGAAAAATACCGACAATATACGCGCGCCGCATTTCGTTTTCTTTGTCATTGAACAGCTGACCCAGAAGTATGGCGAGGGTACGCTGGAGAACAGCGGCTACAAAATAATCACCACTCTCGATTATCACATTCAGGAGGAAGCGGAGAAGCTCGCCAAACAATACGGGGAAATAAATCAGGGGAAATTCAACGCCAACAACAATGCCGTTGTGGCGCTCGACCCGAAGACCGGCGAGATTCTTGCCATGACCGGCTCGCGCAACTACTTCGACCAGAAAATCGACGGCAACTTCAACGCCGCCACGGGCCTGAGGCAGCCTGGCTCCGCTTTCAAACCCGTCGTGTATTCGCTTCTTTTCAATAAAGGCTACACCGCCGACACCATTCTCTGGGACGTGCCAACCCAATTTAATCCTTCCTGCGCAGAGGATGATTTTGAGAGCAAGGACCCGTGCTACAGCCCGGGGAACTACGACGATAAGTTCCGCGGCCCGATGACCATAAGAAATGCTTTGGCACAGTCCATCAACGTGCCGGCGGTGGAAGCGATTTATCTCGCCGGAGTGCGGGACTCAATCAAGCTCGCGAAAGAGATGGGTATTCAGAGTCTTACTGATGTGAACAGCTACGGACTCTCGCTCGTTCTCGGAGGCGGCTCAGTTTCCCTTCTTGACATGGTGTCCGCCTACGGAGTCTTCGCCAATGACGGAGTGAGGAATCAATACACACCGATAGTGAGAGTTGAGGATGATAAGGGCAATATCATAGATAGAAGCGAACTTTTCCCGTTGCGGGTTTTGCCCGAGGAGACGGCCAGGACCGTCTCAGATATTCTTTCCGACAACGTAGCTAGAACACCCGGATACGGCCCTAATTCGGCCCTGTACGTCCCCTACCGCGACGTAGCGGTAAAGACCGGTACCTCGAACGACTACCGTGATGCCTGGATAATCGGCTATGCCCCAAACCTGGTTATTGGCGCATGGGTGGGTAATAATGACAACTCCCCTATGGAGAAGAAGGTTGCCGGTCTTATCGTCTCGCCTCTTTGGCGCGACCTCATAGATAAAGTCCTTCCGGACATGCCCGAGGAGTCGTTTGTGAAGCCCGAGCCGATTAATCCTTCGGAATTGAAGCCTGTTTTGAGGGGTGAAGTCGGAGGCGAGCCGCATTCAATACTCTATTGGGTGGAGAAGGATAATCCCCGCGGCCCGACGCCATCAAATCCGGCCAACGACCCTCAGTATCCTCACTGGGAATATAGTGTGAGGCGCTGGGTAGCCGCGCAGATTCCGATACAGCAACCAGTTTTATTTATACAAAATCCTGGAGATTTTTAATTCTTGTTTCAATAAATCTTCCTTGAGTCTGATTTCGTTTTTTACAACAGGCGACGCTTCGACTTCCAGGACGCCATTTTTGAGATTTATTTGATTTGATTTTAATTCTATATTGGTTTTATCTTTTATAATCCTGATTATTGTGTTCTTTGTTTCTGTGTCTTTGTTGAGTATGTTTGAAAATCTTTCTAAGAGTTTCGAAAGATTTTTCATGATTGGTTCATAGGCATCACGAGATAGAGGAAGCTCTGGTCACCGACACCCTTAACGACAATCGGCTTCTGCTCTCCGGAGAAAGAGAGGGAGAGGCTGTCCGTTATTAGGGACTGGAAGCAGTCGGTGAAATAGCGATGATTTACGCTGATGAAAATATCCTTACCCTCCATAGCTGCCACCTGGATGTTTTGAGTGCTTTCGCCAATTGAGGAATTTTTTGATTCCATTTCAAACTTCTTTTCCTTAGGCGCGAGTCTTAAGGAAAGCTGGTTGAAGGAGTCTGAGAAAATCAGGCTGGTTTTGAGTGAATTGATTAAATCCTGCTTCAAGACCGTCGCGGTGGTGTTTACTTCTTTCGGAATAATCTGCCGATAGTCCGGAAAGTTGCCCTCGATAATGCGCGAGGTGACATAAACTCCGCCGGAACGCAGCGCCATTTGATGCTCTTCTATCGAAATCGAAATATCCTCATCCCCTTGGTCGAATATTTTGATAATTTCCAACGCGTTTTTCTGCGGGATAAGAATTTGTTTGAAGTGAGGAACTTTCTTCACTTTTATTTTTTTCTCGGCAAGGCGGAAGGAATCGGTGGCGGCAAAAATCAGAAACTCCCCTTCGTGTTTAATCAGCACCGATGAGAGTTCTGGCTTAACACTGCCAACCGCGGCAGCATAAATAACCGACCTCAAACCGAATATCAGATCACGAGCCGGCAGAGAGAAAACGCCATCGGTGCCTATTTCCGGAATAATCGGAAATTCCTCGCTTGGGAGCGTTTTTATGCTTGTTTTTGTCGTTTTAGTTTTGATATCTAAAACCTGGCCTTTAGTCTGAAGAGATGTGTTTTTATCGTAAGAAAGTGAAGATATGAAGGAGGAGAGAATATGGGCTGGCACCACCACTATACCCGGCTCAAGAACCTTCACCGGCAAACTTACGGAAATACCTAAATCAAGATTAGTGGCCTTGATAGTAAGGAGATTATCCCGGGCATCCATATAAAACCCGGACAAAACAGGGAGACTTTGATTTTTACCGGCAATTTTATCAGCCTTACTGAGTGCTCCTTCAAGTTGTTCTTTAATAGCTTCTATTTTCATATATAAAATTTATTACTACTATTAGGGGTGTTTATACTGGGGATTCGTTTTAATGGCCTGACTAAAAGGTTTTTTATACTCTCTAAAATATCTACCTGTGGAGAAACCCGTGAGTTGGAGGATGAAAGTTTCCACCTCCCGTTACGTCGCTTATTTCTCACCATCTTATTAACATTATTCACATTATTTTTCCACATCTTTTACACAGTTATTAAGTTCCTAATCTGGCTGACCTCATCCACCAATGTCTGGTCAAGTTTAATATCATTTTTTATTTTTTCACACGAATGAATGACGGTGGTGTGGTCGCGTCCGCCCAATTTCTGTCCTATGGAAGGATAGGAGATGTTAAAATCTTCTCTCAATATATACATAATGATCTGCCTGGGGCGGATAACCTCCTTATGCCTGGTTTTTTCGTAAATACTCTCCTCTTTTATATTATAGAAGTCAGAAATAATTCTCACCACATCCTTTACCGCGATACTTCTCTTAGGTTTGATGTTGTTCTTGATGTAGTTTCTAACGTCAACCATGGTAATTTCCTTAGCCTTAAGTTCCGCCTGGCAGAGGAGTGAGTTGACGGCCCCCTCAAGCTCGCGGATGTTGCCGTTTATGGAATGAGCGAGATAATCCACAATATCCGGCGTAAGGACTACGCCCTGCTGGGTTGCCTTGGCGGAAATAATGGCGATTCTTGACTCTTTGTCCGGTGGCGGAATGTCGACAATCATACCGGCCGAGAGGCGCGACTTCAGCCGGTCCTCAAGCCCATTAATGAAGTGAGGGTGTTTGTCGGAAGAAAAGATAATCTGACGGTTATTGTCATAGAGGGTGTTGAAGAGGTGAAAAAGCTCTTCTTGGAACTTTTGCTTATCGGAAAAAAATTGAATGTCGTCAACTATCAAGACGTCGTATTTTCGGTATTTCTCTTTGAAAATGTTCATTTTCTGGTTCTGGAGGGCGTTCATGCAGTCTTGACCAAATTGTTCGGAGGTCATGTAATAAACCTTTTTACCGGGCGTGGTTGTTTTGATGTGGTTGCCTATTGCCTGGATAAGGTGAGTTTTACCATGGCCGGTTGAGCCATAGATAAAGAGCGGGTTATACATGATTCCCGGCTTCTTAATAACCGCCTGGGCTGCGGCGTGGGCCAGTTCATTGAACGGGCCTATGACGAAGGTCTCGAAGGTGTAGCGGGGATTAAGGTTGTCATCCTTATTTACCTCAATTTCGGGCAATGGCAGTTCGCGGTTGGCCGTTTCTCTGCCGGTGCGCTCCTCACGGCGGCGCGATTCCTCCTTATTTACCACATATTCTATGGCGTGGACCGAACTTTCAAGATTTCTGAGGCTTCTCAGGATGGCGCTGTGATATTTAGTTATAAGCCACTCTTTAACGAAGGCATTAGGCACCGACAAGACCACCACCCCGCCCTCTTCCTTGACGATTCTCGTATCTTTGAACCAAGTGGCGAAGTTCGCGCTAGACATCCCCAGTTCCATCTCGATGAGTACTTTCTGCCAGAGCTGTTTATAGTCGGTCATGAAATTTGTGTGTACAGTATATCTTTTTAGATATTCAGGAAAGCTTGTTAACGGCTCAAAAAATGTTTATAATATGTTAATAAGCTGTTAAGAAAATATGTCCAGAACATACAACCCGAAGAAACGCAAGCGAGCTCGCACCCACGGCTTTCTTTCCAGGAAGAAAACATCCACCGGTAAACGCACTATAAGGAACAGGCGCCGCAAGGGACGGGCGCGCTTGGCTCTTTGATGTCTTTTTTCTCTTTACGCGTTTCGCCCGGTGAAAAGGTTGAAGTAATTATTTCTGTCTCCAAAAAAGTTTCCAAGAGCGC
The DNA here is from genome assembly GCA_001824255.1 of Candidatus Zambryskibacteria bacterium RIFCSPLOWO2_02_FULL_51_21. Classification (GTDB taxonomy): domain Bacteria; phylum Patescibacteriota; class Minisyncoccia; order Phycocordibacterales; family Zambryskibacteraceae; genus UBA5004. Next base: position 406,779 of record MHWQ01000002.1, on the reverse strand, counting down.
TGTGGTAAGGAATACCGTCAGACGGCGTATCCGCCCGATTCTCAAAAATATTTCTTTAAAACCAGCAAAGTATCTGCTGATAGCAAAGCCGGGCGCTGAAAAATTAAAAGGCAAGACATTGGAAGAAGAATTGATTAGAATAATATAATGTCTTTTCTTTACCACGCTTTTTTCTTCGACCCGCTTTATAACTCGCTCATAGTTCTTTTCAAGATTCTACCCTGGGCTGATGCAGGGGTTGTCGTGGTGATTCTCACCGTGCTGGTGCGCATGGTACTCTTTCCTCTTTCCCGCAAGGCGGTTTTGACGCAAGTGAGAATGGCCGAGATTGCGCCGGAACTTGCCGCCATTAAAGAGAAGTACAAGGATAATTCGGAGGAACAGGCTCGCCGCACCCTCTCTCTCTATAAAGAAAAAGGGGTTAATCCCTTTTCAGGCATTCTAGTTCTAATCATCCAGATTCCAATAATTCTCGCGCTTTACCAGATTTTCATCAAATTGCCGGCAATTAACGCGTCGCTCCTGTATTCTTTTGTTTCCGCGCCGCTAAGCATTAACACTGTTTTTCTGGGGCTCATAGACATAAGTGGTAAAAGCATTATCCTTGCGTTTCTGGCAGCCGTCTCGACTTATTTGCAATTTGTCGTATCTACCAAAGGCCAGAAGGAACCCCAGGGGAATTCTTTCGGAGATAATTTGGCGAAAAGCATGCAAAAACAGATGAAATATGTTTTTCCAGCCATTATGTTTTTTATTTCTTATCAAGTTTCCGGAGTAATCGGTCTGTATTTCCTAACCACCAACCTCTTCAGCATCGGGCAGGAACTTTTTGTTAGGAGAAAGGTTAAGCCCCGGGCAGTTTAAGAACCCACAAGGACATATCGCGCTTGTTGATGAAGAGAAGATAATCTTCGGCTGGAGAAAGCATTGGTTTGTAAACGTCTATGTCTATACCGAATTCATCCAATGGACTTGCCAGAAGTTTTGAAATCTCAGTAATAGAATCTGAAGTCCAGATATAGTCAGAAAAGTGTGTTGCCCCGGCATACCAACCATCGGGCTCATCTGCCGAAGGGGAGGAATTGGGCGCTCCGCAAAAGACCTTGGAGGATTCTTTTGCAGACCAGACGCATTTCTCGGCGAGTGTTGCCGGAGAAATTTCGACTTCCGCGCCGGTGCGGAGATTCCTGGCAAAAAGTTTTATCTCACTGCCGTTATTGTATGAATAAAGCACGGAAGTCCCCGCGGCATTGGAGACTGCGGAAAGACCGGAAAGAGATCCAAGAATTCTGGTTAACGAGCCGGCAGCGCTTAGAATATAAGCGAAACCGGGGGCCTCGGCGCTCGGTTTAGCCTCCAGGAGAAGGCCGGTGCCGGCCGGGGAAACTCGCCAGTCGGTAAAAGGAAAGGAGTATAAAGTTTTTACGGTACCGCCGAAGGGAGAGGAGACAACCGTTTTCGACCCCAGTTCGGTATAGAAAAGAGTATTTCCCTGCCCCACCGCGATACTGCCGAGCACCCCGCGCACATTCACGGCAGTGCTTGTGGTGGCCGCAAGGTTCAAAACGAGGTTCTTTTGCGCATCAGAGCCGTCCTCAAGCATCCGTAGGAGCACCATATTGCCGTCCGGGCGGAAGTAGGCCTCGTAAACCTTCGGCAGGGTGTTGATGGAGATTTTCTTTTTTTCCAACGGCGCCAGGGCCTTATCTTTAGGCAGCGCGGTTTCGTAAATATGGCCGGTGGCTCTCTCCACAAAACGCACGACAGTCTGTCCGCCACGAGCGAAAGCAATCATACCGGCCACTGATGCATCGGATAGGCGGAAAAGGTTGGATGTAGGCACGCCCTGTTCATCAAAAATTTTTTCTTCCCCAACTGTTATTCCTATTCCTGATTCTTGATTCGTGATTCCTGATTCACCTAAATTTTCACCAGAACCGAATGGCAGAAGATTCATCACCGCCTCTCCTGCCGGCACAGTCTTGTCTCTGCCGAGAAAAAACCACGCAAAGAAGGCAAGAAGCAGTATTGCTATGACCGCGCCGGAGATTAGAAGTGTTTTTTTCATATCAAAGCTCTACATGCCAATGGTTAGCGGTGGCTCTGCCATTCGCTCCCGCGGTTTCAAAAGTGTAAACGGTTGTTCCGATTCTTACTTTTGCACCATTGCTAGGGAAGGCTGCTTGGGGGTTAGTTTTACTGAGAAAAGTATTCAGAGCTCCAATGGGCGAAAGATCGAAAGCTGCCCTCCCTGGTCCATGGTTGGAATGACCGCCCTCCGTTCCTCCGGTGATTGTTATTGTGCATTTGCACGCATTAGCCAGGATTTTAGCACTAGTGAGGGCTGAGTCCGGCAGACCGACAACATTTGTGCACCCGATTGTCCCTCCTGTCGCGCAAGGGTCATTATTTACCAAGACAGGATAGGGTTTGTTGTTTTTAAGTTTATCCCTAATTTGCGTGTTCTCAGCCACTTGTTCTGGGCTAAGCGGATATCCAGGAAGAATTCCCCCTCCGCCCCCCCAACCCCCTCCCGGCAGATCCCCACCAAGCGTTGTTGTGGTCGTGGCGATTTGCTGCGGTGCTATGTCGAATTTTATTTCCACCAGCTTCGGGTTGATGGTATAGAGGATGAGCCAGGCGGCTATTGCCAGCCCCAAGCCCCAGAGGGCGTTCTCGATGACGCCTTTGGCCTCCTCCTTGCCGCTGAAAGCGTCCGTGGACATATATTTGATGCCTGCGTAGATAATCATCACCACCGCGAGCGCTCCGGCGAGACCTATGGCGAGCTTGAAGAGACCCGTCACGTACGTTACGGCATTTGTCTTCTCTCCCTCCGTGGCAAGCTGGGGTATGGGAGCAAGCATGGTGTAGTCGGTCGGCTTGGCTTCCTGGGCAAGGACGGGAACTGCAAGCGCCAGAAAAAAGATAGAAATAATAAGTTTATTCATTGCCAAATTGTATCAAGAAACTGCGCTCGATAGGCCTCATTATCGCGTTGCCATCAGAGAAACTTACGTTTACCCTGGAGACGCCGCTCGCCCCTTCCGGCGCGCGGTAAGTGACAGTGTTGCCGCCGGAAGGCTCTCCGCTATTGGCCCGCCAGGAATAAGCCCCCGCTCTTTGCTGTGCGAATAAGGGGAAGGCGGTGAAGGTGGCCTCCTCCTTGTTCATTTTGAAGACACCCCCAATCTCTTTATTGAAAAGATATCCGTACAAGGGGTGATTCTCATAGACCAGTAGCAGGGGGTCTCTTGCCGCGATGACCTGTGTCGCTTCCGCGCGCGTCTCTTCATTCCCGTCAACAATCTCAACCTTTATCGTGTAGGGTTTGGAGAAAACGGCGTCCATGAAGGTTAGAGAGTTTTTGCCAATGCCGGAGACGTTGCCCAGCACGGTGCCGTTACGAGTCCATTTGTAATTAAGGTTTGCGGGGTTACCCAATCCTTGCGGAATAGCCACGAGAGTAATGACTGACTGCTTGGCCCAAAGCATTTTGCCCTCGTAAAACGGCGGAATGTAGCCCGTTCCCTGCCAGAGAATATCAACAGACTGGGCAAGGGCTGGGGTGGAAAAGAATAAGTAGATAAAAAACAGAAAGACTAGTTTTCTCATGATTTTATTATACCCGATGTCGGGAGAGTCTTCTCGATTTTATAATCCATCGCGGACCGCAAGACATTGCCGGTTATACTGGGGAAAATGCCGGCAGTAAGTGCTTCAAGCGGAACGCCGAAGCCGAACCAGACGGCTCTCTTTGTTGTAAAAAACTTCAATCCCCGCATTCTGAACCAGAGCCAGAAATGGCCGTACGCAATGGGAATAATGAACCACCCGAGCCCCATCCAGGAAAAAAGTATTTGAAGCACGTCATAAAACAAGGCAACGCCTGTCATCAAACCGATTGTTGCACTACTGAGTCCCTTTTTCTCCGGCATTTGGATTTAAGGCGGCCTGCTTCAGTTTCTCCCGCTGGGCCATGAGCGCTTCATCCTGGTCTTCGGCCGCGTCTTGCTTTGCCTTCTTTATGGCCAGGATCTGACCTGGGTCGGAGGTGATAATTTGATGCTCTGTGTACGAAGCAATATTCTTTATAGCCACATGTTTGAGTCCGGCGAAGAAGATTCCTTCTCCAACATCTGATTCCAAAAGAAGATATTTCTCCTCGTCGGTAAGATTGAAAGTTTTTTGCAGTTCGTCAATCGTTGCTGGTGACTGCTTCAAAAGCATCTGGATTGAGGAGTTGGTGATGATAGGCACGCCGTAAGGCGATTTGAGGAAGTCGCCTACATCTTGAGTAACAGTGGCAACACCCAGGTAATATTTCCTACCTCTCTTGACGAGACCCATGAGGAAAGAGGCGGTGTCGTCGGACTTCATCATCCACCAGGCCTCGTCGATTACGAGCAGGCGCTTCTTAAGCTCTTTTCTGATGGTGTTCCAGATATAGTGCGTGACGATGTACATGGCTATGGGCTTAAGCTCATCTTCCATGTCGCGGAGCGAGAAGACCACGAACTTTCTGTTGATATCCACATTTGAAGGCCTGTTGATGAAGCCCGCCCAAGTGCCCTTGGTGTACTTGGACAGACGCTGGGCCAGAGATTCTCCTCCTTCCATGCCGGAGAGCACCAGCTCGAAGTCAGACATCAAGGGTGGCTCGATGTTTCTAAAGTCGGAATCGGCAGTAATGTCTTTGAGCGCATACGTTTCGGTAATGGCGCGGTCGATGATGGCGTCTTCCTCGGCGGTGAGGCCGCCCATCATGAGGCGGAAGAGGCCCACCAGGTTGATGATGGTGGAGCGCAAGACGTTTGCGGCGCTCTCGTCCGGTCCCGGCACGGGCAGGTCGAAGGGATTGATGTGGTGTTCGGAATTGAGGGAAATGTTGAAGTAGCGCCCGCCTGTCGCCTCGGCCATGTACTCGTACTCTTTCTCCGGGTCGATGACGATAACCTCAGTATCAAACATGAGCGTGCGGAGAATCTCAAGCTTGGTGGCGTAGGACTTGCCGGCGCCCGCCTTGGCGAAGGTGACCGAGTTGTAGTTCTCAAGCGAGAAGCGGTCGAAGAGAATAAGCGAAGAGTTGTGCCTGTTTATGCCGTAGAGAATGCCTTTGTCCGAAGTAAGGTCGAAGGAGGTGAATGGAAACAGCGAGGAGAGCGGGGAAGAATTGAGTTTGGAGTGGACGTTCAGTTCGTCATTGCCTAAAGGCAGGGTTGATTTGTAGCCCTCTTCCTGCTGGAAGAGGGCCGGCTTCACATAAATGAGTTTGGCCTCAAGTATTGACTTAATCTCGCTCTCAACCTTGTCGAGTTCGTCGGCGCTGTCGCCGTAGATGGTGATATATAGCCCGACATCGAAAAGCTTCTCCTGCGCCTGCTGGAGCTGGTCGCGCAAGTTCTCGAGGTCCTGATAGGCCACATCGAGCATGGGGTCGCGCACCAGGCCCTTTTCTTCCCTGGTGTGAATCTGGGACTGCACTTCGGCCACCTTCCTCTGGAACTGGCGAAGTACTTTCGAGGTTTCAATCGGGTGGACGAAGATCGAGACGTCGAAAACCTTGTCCATATTGATAATGGGCGAGAACCAGCCCTCGGCGAGATAGCGCGGATAGGAGATGACGAAGAAGCTGCGCAGGATTTTCTCGCCCAAGTTTATTTCCTTGGGCGAGACCTTCAGAGCTGAGGGAGCGATGATGTCTTTGAGCTCCAGGGCGCCCGCTTCGAAGATTTCCTTAGGTAAAATTGAGGAAATATCTTCTCGCTTTGCCTCCTTTTTAAAAAGTGAATCAAAAATTCCCATGTTATTTCATTTTAATCGGCTTCTCGGTCTCGCCGGGGTTGAAGGCCTTGTAGAAAAGTTCGATTACTTCCTCCGTGCCAAGCCGCGCCACACGTATGCCCGTGCGCACCAAACCCTGTTCGACCACTGACATCCGCTCCTCAAGCTGGCTTCTATTCTCGTCGAAGCTGCCATTGCCCGAGGTCTTGCTCTGGCTGCCGCTCGCACCAACGCCGAGTTTGGTGATGAAGCTGCCAGCTCTTCCCGCGGAAATGATTGCCGGGCTGTAGGGTATGACGATGAAGAAGTGCTTGGTCATGATATTTGCGTCCTCGGTAAACTTCTTCACGAACTGGATGTATTCCCTGACCTGAATCTTCAAAAGGTTATTGGTCTGCTTCGTTTCCTGCTCTTCAAGGAGAGCCAGGTATGGCCTGATGTCGAGCTTCCTCGACTGGACCAATATTTCCACCGAGAAGTCGAGTGAATTGAGGAAGTCCTGGAACTGCAGGAGGATGGCGTTCCTTTCGTCATCGCTTTTGAGCGAGAAGTTAAGCGAGGAACAGAGGAGTATGGCGCGCATGCCGCCATCCTTCAAAATGACGATGCCGTCGCGCACCTCCTTGATGGGCACGAACTCCTGAGTTGCATTGGAAGAGGCAGCCATTCTCTAATTATAACTTATTTTCCGGCTCGTTCGTGACCGGATTCCTATTTTCCTTTATATCAAGTGACCAAGTAAGCTCGCGGAGCTTCGATTCGGACAATTTCGGCACGTGAACCTGCTCAATCTGGCCCGGAGCGGAGGCGGTTCCCGCTTCGGGCTTCTTATCCTCCTTCTTCCAGATATAAAGCTTGCTCTTTAGCGAATAATTGAAGAACGATTCGACGAAATTGATGAAGGGCTTGTCGTTCACTTTATAGAAGGCAAGCGCGCCGGCGAAGGCCGCTATCGGTAAAGCGAGAAGGATGGCTATGAACTTGGGCAGGAGGACGAAGAAAATGACGATGATGCCTCCCCCGCCCGCCACATAGACGAACTGCTTGAAGGTCAAAGGCCCGAAAATCTTATCCTCAACCTCGATAAATTGTGGTACTTGGAATCTCATGATAGTGGTTCTCTATAAGGGTCCTGGCTGCCCACATAAGCGCTTTTAGCTGGTTGGATAGGAGGTTTTTCTTCTTTTGGAATTTCGATATTGTTTGGAATTTGTGATTTGGGATTTGGTGCTTCTACGTGTGGCACCTCATGTACCATCTCCCCTTTCTCAACCATCGGCAGATTCTCTGGTTTGAGTTCGGGAATGGAAGTTGAGGTTGGTTGTTGTTTGCCTGCCTCCTCAACTTTCACAGAAACAGGCTTGAAAATTTTCTCGTTTACTTCGTTTGCGATGACATACGCCAAATCTTCGGCAATACCAGTTTCGCGGACCATATTGGAGACGTAATCGTCCGGACTCTCGAAGCCGTAGAGGATAAACATCGTCTCTGTCTCGATGCTCTCCACCTGTTCCGGCTTCAAATTGTGCAGCCGCGCAATTTCATTGACTAAAGATTTCCACGGAATCTCTCCGAGCGCCTTCTGCAGCGCTAGCGGGAGCTTTTGGAACTGTTCTTGAATTAATTTATCTTGCTCGTTCATGGTGTTGTTGGGCCTGCGGCTGGTGGAGGAGTTGTTGGTGTGGTGGGGGGTGTGGGCGTTGCCCCAGACTCATCACTTGATTCTCTGGCTTGCTTCTCTATCTCCTCTGCAATTTTTTCTCCAGGCTTCTTTTCTTTCATACTTTTTCTAATGGCATTTGCAGCCAGTTTGTTTTCTTTCTTCACGGGGCCAAACATTCCGAGTCGGCCGGTGATAGCAAATGGAATAGCTTTTTGTGTGAATGGTATCTTTACCTTCTGTTCCTCGACAGTCTTGGCGTAAGCTCCTTTTCTGGTATTAGTCAGACCCTCGATTGCTTTGAAAGTTACGAAGCCCCTGCTCTGGGCATCTTTCTCGGCGTCCTCTTGACCCATACCGCTGGTAGTAAGTCTGTTAACTTCCTGCAAATATTTATCTTCTTGCTCATCCACTAGAATTCTTGCCTCCTTTTTACTCTTTCCTGTGGCGCGGAGTTCTTTAATCTTTCTTTGACGGAGCGTATCTTCGCTGGCTCCATTGATTTTGTCCAGTTTTGCTTGTGCTGCCGCTATGTCCGCTGGCGTGCCAGTCTTTTTGGCTTGGCCAAGGTCTCGTTCCGCTTGAGCAACCATTAACTCCGATGGCTTGAAGGTTTCATCCGCATATTTCTTTTCAGTATCAACTTTTTTCTTAAGATCTGCGGCAAATCCACCTTTCTGTGCCTTACCGGCATCCAGTTGAGAACTCAAACCGGTTCCACGCAGGTCGAAGCTTGCCCCAGCAGTCTTCTTGCCCGTAGCAAGTGCCAGGCGAGCCATCCTGCTTGTCGGCGCCTTTTCTTTAAGCCACTCGTTTTCAGTTAATAAACTACCTGCTCTACCCACAGTGCCTCTCCCAAATCTGCCAGCGGCCCCCAGTGTCGCTCCCCCGGCGAAGCCAGTTGCCCACCCTGTGAGTTTGTTGATGCCGCCGCCGGCTTTGTTGGCCCATTCCTTGGCGATGACGAGAGAGGCAATCAGCAGAGTTATGACCATCGCGTAGTTCACGAAGATTCCCACCGAACTCGGGTCAGGCACACTCTTTCCCGCTTGCGCCGCGATAACGTCTGCCATACTGCCGGGTCTAAGCGGCATTAGGATGCCTCTTGCGATGGCTATGACAATCCAGGTAAGCAGGAAATAAATCGGAGCGAAGAATGCTTGTCCGGAGAGCGCTCCCCACCATTGGTCGCGGTACTTCTTGAGTTCCGGCAGGACAAATGATAGGAACGCGATTGGCGAAAGCGCCAGTACGAAGAGGAGAACCACGAATCTGATGACGAAGAGTATGGAGATGGCGAAGAAGACGAATGCCGCTATAAGAGACACAACCGTGCCCATGACGCCTGCTATGAGAAGTGTGTAACCGGTTAAGCTTCCTTGGGCGTTCCAAATCGATTGGAGCCCCAACGGCTCCATAAGACTATTAGCCAGGCCGCTATTGAGATTATCAGCCAATGCCCCGTGCGCGGCCGCGTCATATAGAGTAATGGCCAAGACATTAGCAATGTCTATGACAAATTTCGTAAAGAATAAGCTGAAGTTTATTAAAATCGCTACTACCACTACTCGCACAATCAAATCTTTAGTATTTTTACCAATACCCAATATGGTTTGAATAGCGGCGTAGAGAAGAACGAAGATGAACCCCATGTTGCCAAGGTCACGAATTGTTTTCCATATATTATTTACTGCATCAACGTCCAGGTTGGCTTTCATGTCCACGACTGTGTATTTGATTACATAGTTGAGGAGCATGCCGCTAAACCAGGTAAGCCAGCCGGCCAAGGGCAGCAGTATTCCGGAAGCCAGTGCCCCGGCGGCCTTAGCAACCCATTCCGCGGGCTGGAGAAGATCAAACAAAGATCCTCCTCCGCCTGCTTGTTTTACGGCGTCATCGATTAGTTTCTGACAATTTGCCCTAGCCTCATCTTCCGTCATATTCTTTCCAGCTTGTTTGGCCGCGGCGAGCATTTCCGCCATGCACTGCTCAACCGTATTAATAGCGGAAGCTTTTTTAGAAGATACGATTCCACTCACTCCGAACACAAAGCTAAGTACAAGAAGGAAAACTGTTAATTTTTTGAAGTAAGGATTCATTTCTTGAATGTGGCCACCCTCACCGTCGGGTCCCAGGTCGCGACTACGTAATTGCCTAGCCCATCAGTTGCCGCGTGTGGCGTATGCGTTCTCTGGCCCGCCCAGAGATTGAATTCGGTCGAAGAATCATTATTGAATCTTCCGACCGCCCCATTATCATCATGGGGAGTGATATCTTCGGCCACTGTGAGGTCGCCGGCGAACCAGGCTCGCAAACCCCATGTCACCGCGTTTCTATCCTGGTCTATGGAAATGACGCTTCCACCAGCTAAGATTCTCGAGAGACCGGTAGGGAGCGCGTTGCCAAGCGTCGTAATTGTTCCGCCGGAAACAGGTCTCCTCTTGATTTTAAGTTCTGTAAATGTTTGCCAGGCGATGTAACCCTGGCCGAGAGCGACCGGGTCGTTGCCATAGCCGCCGGCAATCTCCTCTATCGCCTGCGTGTCGCTTCTCCAGAGTTTGATTGATTCCGCTATGCCACTTGAGTTATCGCCATTTCTGAAAGCAAGCCACAGGATATTATTCCAGACCATAAGCCGCGGGAAAGCCTGGCCAACGGAGAACGGAATCACGGTTACTTTCTGGTCAGAGAGATTCTTGTCGAAGTTATAGAGATTAAGTTTGTCATTCTGCTGGACAGCGACATAGATTCTGTTGTTGAAGTATGCGGTATCCGGGAAGGTCCCGGCTCCGAGGTCAATACTCCCCGTCGTGGGAATGGTGGTTACCGGCGCCGCCTGGCTACTGATTTGTATCAAGATGCCGTTCGACCAGACTTGATTGCCTTGGTAAATCTTGACCGTGGCATTGCCAATAGGCAAATCGCCCGGGACAAGGACCGTGGTTTGAGTTCCGGCGGAGTTGACGGTGCCGACAACAGTATTGCGTGCCCCAGTACCGTCATAGAAGGAGACTTGATTAGTGAGATTCGTGCCGGTGATGGTAATGGTCGTCACTCCGGCTTGGGCGACATTTGGCGTGACGGAAGAAATGCTTGCTCCGCCCGGCACTGGCGCGGGTGTGGGAGATGGCGAAGGCGACGGGCTCGGGCTTGGATTATTCAAACCGTTGTCGCAGCCGCACTCCTTGCTCCCGCCGGAAGTGGTGCAGCCCAGAGGCACGAAGCCCGTGAATTCGGCAATAGCCGATTGGGACACCGGTTTGCCGTTCCCTCCAAGCATGGCGTCGTAGCGCTCCATATTGCTATCGCCGTCTCTCCAGATGGCGATGGCGTCGCCCGTATTTGGATTATTGTGTCCGTTCAGAACATCGGTGGTGGCATTGTAGCCCTGGCCCTCGAGAATTTGCACTACCACATCCAAGAACCTTTTACTATTGGCCTTGTAGCCATTGGCGTCTTCAAGATTGAGCAAGCTCGCCACTTCGGGATTGACGCTTGCCACCTGCGCTTCGGCGTCCCTTAACACGCCTTCGTATTGCTGGCCGCTCACGGAGCAAGTGTCACCTCCTCCACCGCCTTCCGGTGGTCCAAATTCTCCCGAGCCTAAACATGGTGGGCCTATCGTATCGTTTTCACCGCCGAAGAGACATATATCAGGGCTCCCATTCCCATCAGTATCCGTGCCGTCAATGATGCCGTCGCCATCAATATCAACTGGCACAGGCCTTCTTTCCTGACCCGGGGGTCTTTCTGTATCACCCGTACCTGCTCCGCTTGCCAGCCCGCCGCCGCCGAGAACTTTTTGAAGTAATTGGGTTACTAAAGCGCCCACGATTTCATCGAACTCGTCCGCGAGCTCGAGCTGTCTTATGCCGGTACCCAATACGGTGGAAAGCTGGGTTTCTATCACGCTTCCCGGCGTAACCACTGTCGCATCCACCTTTTCCCAAGTGCCGGTCTTGAAGCATCCTTTATTGAGCTCCTCATCGGTACCCTCGAAGGAACCTGATGGGCATTTTTCAAACGAGAGAAAGCCCCTGCCTCGATCTAATTGCTGATTTTTGAGTCCGATTGCGTTTGCGATGCGACTATCCATGTCAATTCTCGCCTTGAGATATGCTCCGTAAGGATTATTGGTCGGGTTCTGCGTCATCGAGAACCATGCATCCCAGCCACCTTGCGAGAAATCGTCAAAGAATCCTTCAATATTACTTGTAACTTCGCTCAAGGTGCATTGATAAGGCAGGGGCTCGTAATATTCCTGCATCAAAGAAAGCCGGATATTGGCCTGAAATGGCGAACAGAGCAAGCCGAGCTCGCTTCCTCTGATAAACTCCCCCGCTTCTCCATCGGCGATATCCGTAAAATATTGTTTGGGATTGTTTACGTAGGCCGGGTTGCCGTCGAAGCCGTTGTTAATCCATTTGACTGTGGAATTTACGAGCCTGCTAATCGTAGATTTTGCTATCGTTAGCGCGATGGAGTCCCAACTTAGGCCGGGAACGGTAACGCCAAATACGGTAATGCCGACCTCCTTCTGTCTTATGGCGCTGTCGCTTACCGGTACCGCGGTTTGGGCCCGGACTACCGGAGCAAAAGATAGAAAAGATATCGAGAGGGCGAGAATAAGGACTGTAAATTTTTTATAACTCATTGATTCAGGTTGCCTGACCAAATTATACCACCGGCTGACATGGCGATTTGGATGTTTAAGAACAATTCATCTTCTTTTTTTGCATTCCGGATTTGCGTCTGGATGGCGGCATAAATTTTTACCGGGTCGTCGGAAGATTCCGCGATGGTTCTCATGGCTTCGGCGGTTTGGAAATAGTCATTGATAATCTCCAGGTGATTTCTAGCGAGTGATGCGGGTACTTTTATTTTCAACAGCTCATTCGCCGAAGCGAGGTATAAATTTCCGGCTCGCGTGATGAAGTCGCCGAAACCTTCTTGATTCAGATCGCCCGCGCCTTCGCTCTCCTCTTTGGCCAAGGCGGCATATTTGCTGCGGGCGGCAATCATACTCTTGCCGTAGTTGAAAGTGTTTTCTGCCGAATCCGGAATAATCGTAAGCTGTTCGATGGCAGTGACCTTTGAGGCAGCCGGTCTGATGTTCATAATGCCTTCCGCATATCTTTCCGCCAGATAATTGAGATTTTCGGAAGAAGTTTCGCCTTTGGACTTAAGGTCGGCATAATCGGAAAAAAGTTGTCTGGACAGCATATCCGTAGTCGAGAGCGGAGTGCTGCTCGAGTCGGTGAAATTGGCACTCAAAAAAGCCTCATCGTTCATTGGTGTGATGCTTGGACTTGAAACAGTGGCGAGACCGGCGGCCGGTTTGTTGTCGAAAAATCTGGACCAAAATGCCGCCCCTATCATAATCAAGGAGAGAAAAAGAGCAGATAATATTTTAGCTCTCATAATCATTAATTGTATCAGATAAATACGGGGTTTATTGTGTATAATAGGAATATGAAAGCAGCTTCCTTGTCTCTCTTGTTCTTCCTCCTCCTTTTATTCCCGATTTCTTCCGCAAAAGCGGTAACAATGCCGTTCGGAGGACTCTCCACCTTTAGCGTGCCGTGCACTTGCTCTGGCAATTTGGCGGTGTGGTTTACCCCCCTTTTCCTCGGTGGGCCCGCGATTGTGTCTGGTTTTATCACCTATTCGCCGTACTCCACTTTTGAGTACTCGAATTACATGGCTGGAATACCGTCTGTATGGCATTTGGGGTCTTATCTTCCTGGAGTACAGGCTTGTTACGTATATGTGGGGGTGGCATGCGTGCCGTTTCCCACAATTGGGCTCATGACACAAGTCGGGACAAGCTTGCCGTCTTTCTAGTTCCGGATTTAACCAAATAGAGTCGCAAGTTCCCGCCAGAGCTCTACTGAGACATTTTCCGCCCGCAAGTTGGGGTCCAGACCCAGTTTTTCGAAGATTTCAAGCGTTTTTTCCTTACTTGCCAGAGTCGAGAGGTTGGAAGAGAGCTTCTTCCTCTTCGACTTGAAACCCGCCTTGAGTAGAGTGAAGAAGAATTTTTCAGAAAAGTCGCTAAAGAACTTTTTTGAAATATTCGCTATAGAAATGATGGCGGAATCGACTTGCGGCGCGGGGGTGAAGGAGCCGGCCAGCACTTTCTCTATGTATTTCGGCTCGCCGTACGCCTTGACCGAAATTGAGAGTATACTTTCTTTCCCCTGCCTACCGGTAGGCAGGCGTCCAGCGACAATTCTTTCTGCTACCTCCTTCTGCACCAGAAGCACCATTCTCTCCGGCTGGTTTTCCGTCGAAAGAAATTTTTCCAGAATAATTCCGGTGAGATTGTATGGGATGTTCGCTACTACTTTGTAGCGAACATCAATCAACGCGGTATCAAAGTTTAAAATATCATCATGAACTAATTCTAAATTTTGACTTTGGAATTTATTTTTTAAAAATTCGAAAAGATTGTCGTCTTTTTCTACCGCGATTACTTTTACTCCCGTTTTTAACAATTTTTCCGTCAATGTTCCGGTGCCCGGGCCGATCTCCAGAACCGTCTCGCCGGGAGAAATTTCTCCCGCCTCGACAATTTTCGTGAGAGCGCGCTCCGATTTGAGAAAATGCTGTCCCAATGATTTTTTCGCGTACATATTAGAATTCTATCGCAATGTCATCTTCGAGCAATTTCTCCGGAATGTCGGAGATAAATTCCGAAGGCATGTTGACCTGCGTCCGGCCGAAGACCGAACGCGTCTGCGCGTAAGTAAGATACACCTTCTTCCTCGCGCGGGTGAGCGCCACGTAGAAAAGGCGGCGCTCTTCCTCCGCTTCTTCCGGCGTGACGCGCGACGCGCTGGCTCTGGCGTGCGGGAATAATCCGTCCTCGAGTCCCGCGACGAAAACGGCGTCGAATTCGAGCCCTTTGGCGGCGTGCACGGTCATGAGGCGCACAGCCTTTTTCTCCTCCTTCAATTCGTCCTGGTCGCTCTGCAGAGCCGTTTCCGAGAGAAAGGCCGAAACTCCGTCTTCGCCCGGAAGGTCGTCGAATCTGGTCGCGTAGTTTGCCAGCTCGTAGGCGTTCTCGAGCCGCGCGGAGCCGTCTTCCCCGCCCTCTTTCCACTCTTCTTCAAGCCCGGATTCCTTGATGATGAAGAGAATTGTTTCGGAAATTTTTTCTTTCCTCGCGGCTTCGGCAATCCGCTCCAATAAATGCCTAAAACTTGAAACTTTTGTCCTCATGCCGAGCGGCAGCTCACTCTCAAGGCCCGAAAAAATCTTCACGATGCTTGTTTTGCCGATGCCGCGCGCGGGAGTATTGATAACGCGCTTCAGGTCCGAGAGACTGTCGGGGTTCAGCGCCGCGCGCAGATAGGAAATAACGTCTTTTACCTCCCTTCTCTCGAAGAATCTGGTGCCGAGAATCTGGTAGGGCACATCCAATTTCAAAAATGCTTCTTCCATGACGCGCGACTGGAAGTTGGCGCGGTAAAGCACGGCAATTTCGTCGGGCGGCACGTTATTTTTTATCAACTCCTTCGCTCTGGAGGCGATGAAGAGCGCCTCAGTCGTCTCGTCGAGCGTCGAAACGACGCCGATTTTCTCTCCCGCCGGATTTTCGGTGAAAAGATTTTTTTCTCTTCTCATTTTATTCTTCTCGATGACAGCGTTGGCCGCCTCTAAAATCGTCTTGGTCGAACGGTAATTTTTTTCCAGTGTGATGGTCTGCGAATTGGGGTAGTCGTCTTCGAAAGCGAGAATATTTTTGATATCGGCACCGCGCCAGGAATAAATGTTCTGGTCGATGTCGCCCACGACGCAGATATTTTTATCAGCGCCTACGAGCGCCTGGCTGATTTCATACTGCACGCGGTTGGTGTCCTGGTATTCGTCAATGTGGATATATTTCCAGACGCGTCGGTAGTGGTCGCGCACGGCACCGTCGTCTCTCAGGAGATTGTTGGTCTTAAGCAGGAGGTCGTCGAAGTCGAGCGCATTCTCCCTTTCAAGAGCTTTTTCGTAAATCGGCCAGACCTGTCCCACCACGTCCATGAAGTAGCCCTGCCTGCCGGCAGGCAGGCGCCCTTCAGCTCCCCACTCTCTGTGGCTTATCCCCCTCCCTTTGAGCTTCGAGATAACGCCGAGAATCGCTCCCGGCTCATGAGTTTTGGGGTCCAGGCCCAAAGAGACGAGGGCCTCTTTAACCAGTTTCTTGCTGTCGTCCTTGTCGAAGATGGAGAAATGCTTCTTCACCCCCACCCGCCCGGCGTGTTCCCGCAAAATATGGACGCCGAGCGAGTGGAAGGTCGAGACAAACGGCCTTTCACTCATGGAAACCGGCCGGTTGAGGTTCTCGTCGGTCTGGAGTCCCGCCTCAATCCGCTCGCGCATCTCTTTGGCTGCTTTATTGGTGAAGGTGATGGCGAGGATTTCCGAAGGAGCCACTCCTTTGCCCACCAGGTGGCGGATACGCTCGGCTATAGTCTTGGTTTTGCCGGCGCCGGCGCCCGCGAGGATTAGAACCGGACCCTCCGTCGCCTCAACTGCTCTTTTTTGCTCCGGATTGAGAGAAATTTGCTTCACAGAGCACACTATAGCATATGGGGATAGGTCAATTGTGGTGCGGCATTGGCGGGAATATAATATATAGACATCAATGAAAGAACGTGGTCATATGGCTCTGTTGAGCCATTTCGTCATATTGGGCCTTATCCTCCTGCCCGTCCTGGTCTCAGCCCGAAGCCAGAGCGGCAAGGTTTTGCGCATGCCGGAGAATTATGATGCCGGCAACTCCCAGACCATGGATTTGCTCGAAGGATATCTGAATCTTAACCCCGTCGGCATCGGCGGGCCTCTTCTTGCCACGATAGAGGGTTCCGCTCTCGCCTCGGGCGAAGATGCCGGGGCCTACATCGACCTCGGCAAGTCCGGCACCGGAGAAATCAGCACTTACGTCGTCCGTCCGGGTGACACTCTCTCGGGCATAGCCGAGATGTTCGGCGTTTCGGCCAACACCATCGTCTGGGCCAACAACATGACGAGCCGCACGCTCAAGGTCGGACAGGAACTCGTAATCCTGCCGATAACGGGCGTGAAGCATACGGTGAAGTCGGGAGACACTCTCCAGAGCATTGCCCAGAAGTACAAGGCCGACTTGAACGACATCCTTTCATATAACGGGCTCGAAACCGGCTCGAAAATTGCCGTGGGCGATGTGATTATCATTCCGGACGGTGTCATAAGCGCTACACAGAGCGCCATCGCCAAGAGCACTTCGCAGACAGTTGTTTCTTCCGGCTATTTCATCCGTCCGATTATCGGCGGCAGGAAGACTCAGGGTATTCACGGCTATAACGGCGTGGACATTGCCGCTCCGACCGGCACGCCGCTTATAGCTTCGGCCGAAGGCACGGTTATTATCGCCAAGACTTCCGGCTACAACGGCGGCTATGGACTCTACGTTGCCATCAAGCATCCGAACGGCACGCAGACCGTTTACGGCCATATGTCGAGAGTAAATGTCACGGTCGGAGAGCACGTCTCGCAGGGCGAAGTTATAGGTGCTGTCGGTAACACCGGCCGCTCAACGGGCCCTCACGTCCACTTCGAAATCAGAGGAGCGAAGAATCCGTTCTAGTTAATCAATCTATCTCCTTTTGGAGAAAAAATATAAGGTATGGTGATGGAAATAAAAGTCCAAACCGCCATTCCTCCAACCATAATATATGCTTCCGTCAGCCCCTGATTTCTAATAAGTTTCATTCCTTCCCACATAAAAACCACATATGTACCGCTCGTCACGTAGAAAAGGTATTCTTCGATTGGCAGTCCTAAAAATTTAATACCTAAAGTATCCGAGTGATTGAATTGCCAGAGCCACACCCTGTCTTTCTTGCTGTGTCGCGTTGCCCATACATCCCAAATGCTTCCCATGATTGTGATTAGCACGATAAAGGGAATCAATGCCCCAATCGAAACATGTTCCTTAAGAAAAAAGTATGATGCGGCCGCAGGAATGCAAAATACGAAGATGAGCGTGGTTAGATAATAAAATCTTTTCATGCAAATAAGTATATCTTACAAATCAAACTTCTTCGGACGATATTCCACCGCTTCGAGGATGTGATTTGTCTTAACGATATCTGAACCCTCAAGGTCTGCGATAGTGCGCGCAACTTTTATCATCCGGTGATATACGCGAGGAGAGAATCCCAGTCTTTCCGCCGCCAGATTCAATGCTTTCTCGGCGTCTTTCTCAAGCTTCACGTGGAGGACCAGTTCTTTCGCTCCCATTTCGCCGTTTTTTGAAATTTTCTTATCTTTAAATCTTTCTGATTGAATTTTCCTGGCTTTTTCCACCGCAGTTCTGAAACTTTTGCTCTCATCGCCCACTCTGCCTTCGCTTCCGAGTTCGTGAGGCAGAATTCTGTCCACCTCAAGCCAAATATCTATGCGGTCCATGATTGGTCCGGACATTTTTCTCCTGTACCTTTGCAAAGCGCTTGGCGTGCAGATGCACTGCTTCCCGCGGAAGCCGTAATTGCCGCAAGGGCACGGGTTCATGGCGGCGACGAGAAGGACGTTGGCCGGGAAGTGAGCCGTACCCTTCGCTCGTGCGACGGAAATTACTTTGTCTTCGAGCGGCTGGCGCAAACTCTCTATCACTCTTCTCTCGAATTCCGGAAATTCGTCCATGAAGAGTACACCACGATGGGCCAGAGTGATTTCTCCCGGCCTGGGATTCGTCCCGCCGCCGACAAGAGAGACATATGAAGCGGTGTGGTGAGGCGAACGGAAGGGCGGATTGGTTATGAAAGTTTCCTGGAGAGTCCCGGCGACGGAGTGAATGCCCG
This sequence comes from Candidatus Zambryskibacteria bacterium RIFCSPLOWO2_02_FULL_51_21, assembly GCA_001824255.1. GTDB lineage: Bacteria > Patescibacteriota > Minisyncoccia > Phycocordibacterales > Zambryskibacteraceae > UBA5004. The sequence goes on along the minus strand of MHWQ01000002.1, from coordinate 388,500 downwards.
TTGCTTCGAGCGCTTCATCGAATGTGAGCTTGGGCAGGATGCCGGCAAACGCTTTCGCCAGCATGGTCTTTCCCGTGCCGGGCGGGCCGTACATGGCGACATTGTGCCCGCCCGCCGCGGCAATGAGGAGTCCCCTCTTGGCCCTCTCCTGACCTCTCACGTCGGCGAAGTCGGTTGGCGTTATGACAACGCTTTCATCCAGAAGAGTTTTTTCTTCCGCATCAAGCGTTTTTTCTCCCGTCAAATGCTCAATCAGGGTTCTCAAATCCCTCACGCCGTAAACAAGGATGTCGTCAATCAATGCCGCTTCTCTCGCATTCTCAACCGGCACGTAAAGTTCTTTGAATCCCTTCTCCCTGGCGAATCGGGCGACGGGCAAGACGCCGCGGACGGGGCGAACTTTCCCGTCAAGGGAAAGTTCGCCGAGGAAAATCTTTTTCTCCGGGTCGAAATTTATTTCGTCGTTTGCCAGTAGATACGAGAGGGCGATAGCGACGTCGAAAGAAGCGCCCTGCTTCTCGAGAGAGGCGGGCGCTAAGGAAATTACAATCTTGTGATTATTATTCTTCGGCGATTTGAAGCCGGAATTCTTGATGGCCGCGCTTACTCTGTCTCTTGCTTCCTCGACCGACTTGTCGGGGAGGCCCACGATGGCAAAAGCAAACAAACTTCCGCGCGTAATATCCGTCTCAACTGAAATGGGTGTAACGTTGAGTAGCTGCGTCTGCGCGGAATAAACTTTCGAGAAACTCATCTCGTTGATTATACAACGGGATTTTATTTAAATTGAGTCCACGTGTTCTTTACAGGTTCTGGCCGATGGATTCGCTTCGAGTTTATCCGCTTCGATTTCTTTGCCGCAGACCTGGCAGAGGCCGTAGGTGCCGTGCTTAATCTTGTCGAGGCCGCTTCTCACGTCCATGTAGCGCTTCTCAAGCGTGTTGACGATAGCGGTGTTGCCGCCGTAACCCTCCATGGTGTCGGCCATAGTGTTCTCGTCGGCCTGGGAAATATCTCGGTCGCCCGGAGGAGTGGGTTCCCAGTCGGAGGGATTGTCGGGATTCACCCTGCCGACCTTGTGAAGCTCCTTTTCCAAGAGCTTTTTCTCCGTCTCGAGCTTATTTTTGAAGTGTTCGTAGTCTATAGTCATATTTTGGGTATTCACTAGTGTAACAGAACGCTAGCTAACGGGAAAGTCGCTCCCGGGTCAGCCGGTCCATCAGGGTTTCCAGGGCCTCGATACTGTCGGTGATAATCAGCATTTTGTTGTCGAAGAAGGTATAAAGCAAAACGGGCGTGGTGGAGCTTGCTCCTCCGGGAAGAGCGCGCACGTCCTTATTCCTCACGACGATATCTTTGAAGACGGATGTCGTGGTAATCGCTTTCAGCCCCTCGTTTTGCGGGAAGAGAGGTAGAAGGTCCTGGGGCATGGTACTTTCCCACGAGAGCATGCCGGCAAAGGCGTTCTCGAATGAAACAAGCTTCACGATGAGGAAGGGATTTCCTCCGATGACGCCTATCATGAAGAGTTTGTCGAAGGACCTCACCAAGGCTCCAGGCGCTCGAACTTCGAGTATATTCAAAAATTGCGAAGTCGTGATTTCCGGCGCAACGGCGACGTGAAGAATTGCTCCCGCCGGCACGTCCCGTGCTACTTCGGCAAAGGCAAGGGCGAATTCCTCGCGCGTCATGGTGGCGATGCCGAGAGTAGTTTCTTTCGAGGCGGTGATGAAGCGGCTCGTCGGCACCGTCACGACGGGCGGAGCAATCCTCCTCTGGTATTCCTTGTAGCCGAACCATGCGCCGAGCGAGCCCACGATGATGAGAAAGGCGCTGCCGACAAGAAGAAAAAGGAAATCCTTTTTCTTCTTGTCGAGTTCGGATTCTGCGGAAGATTCCGGCGGCCTTTTTGCTGTTTCCTGCCGCTGGATGGAAACCAAAGACTCGTTCTGCCGGCCCAGGGCCTCGGCCACATCACCCTGGAAGGTGCGGATTTGCTTAAGCTCCGATTTTTCTCCTTGTGACTCGTCCATTGTCACCCATTATAAGATATTTTCTCGGATTTAAATCGAGGTCGAAGAAGTCGTCGGCGGCATCCATTAATTTTGCCGAAGAAGATTTGCCGAAGGAGACCACCTCTACCTGCGTACCGTGGGTGTTTTGCAAATATTCAACCAGCGCTACGTAGTCCCCATCGCCCGAAATGATAATCATAGTGTCAACCTTCGGTGCGATTTTCACCGCGTCTATCGCGAGATCGATGTCCCAATTGGCCTTCTTGGCTCCGCCGGCAAAAACTTGGAGCGGTTTAGCGCGAGTTTCAATACCTACCTTGGAGAGAGCTTCAAAGAAGGCTTTCTCCTCCCCGCCTTCAGTCGAGGCGACGTAAGCTATGGCGCGCACGAGAACTCTGCCGTCGAGGGCGTCCTTCACTATAGCGCCGAAGTTGGCCTTGGCGTGATAGAGATTCTTCGCCGAGTGATAAATGTTGGCGGTGTCGATAAATATAGCCACACGCTGAGCCTTGTGCTTGATAACTGTCATATTAAATTAGATTCTAAGCTTATAAAGCTTCGAAGCTTAATTAAGCTAGGAAGCTGCTACTTTCTAAGTCCAAGTTTCTTCTGGAGAGCAGAAGCTCTTTTGGGATTCTTCTTTTCCAAATACTTCATATGAGACTGCCTATCGGCGACCATGGCCAAGAGGCCGCGGCGCGAGTGATTGTCCTTGGCATGCGTCTTCAAATGCTTCGAGAGTTCCTCGATGCGCTTGGTAAGTATGGAAATTTGCACTTCCGGAGAGCCGGTGTCCGTATCATGAACCCGGTGCTCGGAAATGAGCTTCTGCTTCTTGGTCTTGGAAATCACTTTACAAGTCTAGCACAGTTTGCTATATTGTAAAGGCATTAGGGGGTCCGCCGCGAGGCGGGCCTTCTTTAATAAAAGAGTAACAAATACACATATGTTCGACCTTAAAGTCATCAATTCGGTCCTAAGCGAGCTTGAAGAAGTCCGCGGTATTCCGCGCGCCTCTATTATAGAAGCCATAGAAGCCGCTCTCGCCACTGCCTATAAGAAGGAGTACGGCAAGAGAGGGCAGATTATCCGCACTACTTTCGACATTGCTACCGGCCAGACGGAATTCTTCCAGGTGAAGATTGTGGTCGACGGCACCAAGGTCATTTTTGACGAGAACGAAGAGGTTCCCGACACCGACCTTCGCGAATACTACAACCCCGAGAAGCATATTCTTATTGAAGACGCGAGAAAAATAAAAAAGGATGCCCAGCTTGATGAGGAAATCGTCTTCCCTATCGAGTCTAAAGGCGATTACGGTCGCATCGCCGCCCAGACCGCCAAGCAAGTCATCATGCAGAAAATCCGTGAGGCGGAGAAGACCTCGGTCGTTGCCGAATTCGGCTCCCGCGAAGGAACTATTGTCACCGGCACGGTGCAGAGGATTGAGCGCGGCAACATTTTCGTCGATATGGGGCGCGCTACCGGTCTTCTGCCTTACGAAGAGCAGATTCCGGGCGAAAGATTCTCCCAAGGTGAACGCGTCAGAGCCTTCCTCTACAGAGTGGAAGAGTCTCCGCGCGGCGTATTCCTGCGTCTCTCGCGCTCTCATCCTAAGTTTCTTGAAAAACTCTTTGAATCGGAGTCTCCGGAACTTGCGTCCGGCGCTGTCCTCATCAAGGCCATCGCCCGCGAAGCAGGTTATCGCTCGAAGATTGCCGCAGAGGCCAAGGATACCCACATCGACCCTGTCGGAGCCATGGTGGGACAGCGCGGAGTCAGAGTTTCGACTGTTATGTCCGAACTTCGTGGTGAGAAAATTGACATCATCGAGTGGTCCGCTGACCCGAAGAAATTCATAGAAGAGGCGCTTTCTCCGGCCAAGACTCTTGAGATTACGACAAACGATGAGGAAAAAGCCGCAACTGTCATGGTGGCCGAAGACCAGCAGTCTCTTGCCATCGGCAAGGGTGGTCAGAACGTGCGCCTAGCGGCCAAGCTCACCGGCTGGAAGATAGATATCCAGTCCGCCAAAGGAGAGGAGCTTGCAACGTCGGAAACAGACACTAATATATAAACATTAACTAATTAAATTAATTCATGGAATCCACTATCCTGCTTTGGACGATTGGTTCGGGTGTCGCGGCGCTTCTGTTCGCGGGTTTCCTCACTTTCCAAGTCCTTTCTCTCCCTGACGGCAATGACAAGATGAATGAAATCGCCAAGGCGATTAAAACGGGTGCCAACGCCTATCTCTGGAGGCAATACAAGGTTGTCGCTGCTGTGGCGGTGCTTGTGGCGCTCTTCCTCGGACTCTATCTCTCGACTGTCGTTGCCGTTGGATTCCTCCTCGGTGCCGTGGTCTCGGCTCTTTCGGGTTACGTCGGCATGGCGGTGGCGGTAAGGAGTAACGTTCGCACCGCGGAAGCGGCCAAACACGGTATTCCGGCCGCTCTCTCTACCGCTTTCCGCGCAGGCTCCATCACCGGTCTTACAGTGGCGGCTCTGGCGCTTCTCTCCGTGGCCATTTTCTATTATGCGACCGGTAATCTCTCGGCCATGATCGGCCTTGCCTTCGGCTCCTCCCTTATTTCTGTTTTTGCCCGTCTCGGCGGAGGCATCTTCACCAAAGGGGCTGACGTCGGTGCAGACCTGGTGGGCAAGATTGAGGCTGGTATCCCCGAAGACGACCCGAGGAATCCGGCGGTCATTGCCGACAATGTCGGCGACAATGTCGGTGACACGGCCGGCATGGCGGCGGACCTCTTCGAGACTTACGTGGTTTCGGCCGTGGCGGTCATGCTTCTCGGCTCGCTGCTTCTTCCCGGATTCGCCGGAGCGCTCGTCTACCCTCTCGCTCTCGGCGCGGCGGCTCTCATCGCTTCCATCGTCGCGACCTTCTTCGTCCGCGGCGGCACCGAGGACACGATTATGAAAGTGCTCTATCGCGGACTCGTTATCTCGCTTCTCCTCTCGGTTGCGGCCTTCTATCCTCTGACAAGTTGGATTATGGCGGGCAACGGCCAGTTTGAAATTATTAATCTCTTCTACTGCGCGCTCGTCGGCATGGCGGTAACAGCCGGCATGTTCGTCATCACCGACTACTACACTTCAAAGAAATACAAGCCGGTGCAGTCTATCGCCAAATCTTCGACTACCGGCCACGGCACAAACATCATCACCGGCCTGGCCGTCTCGATGCAGTCGACTGCTCTGCCCGTAATTCTCATCGTGGCGGGAATTCTCACCGCGCACTATTTTGCAGGACTTTACGGCGTGGCGGTGGCGGTCATGTCGATGCTCTCTCTCACGGCGGTTGTGGTGGCAATTGACGCTTTCGGTCCCATTACCGACAATGCCGGCGGTATCGCCGAGATGGCGGAACTCCCCGGCGAAGTGAGGAAGGTAACCGACGCGCTCGATGCCGTGGGCAACACCACCAAGGCGGTGACCAAGGGCTATGCCATCGCTTCGGCCGGCCTTGCCGCGACGGTGCTCTTCGCTTCTTACACGCAGGAATTGGAGAAATTGAACATTGGCCATTTGTCATTTGAACTTTCCAATCCGAAAGTTCTCGTGGGACTCCTTATCGGCGGACTTCTCCCTTATCTCTTCGGTTCTCTCGCCATGGAGGCGGTGGGCAAGGCCGGCCACGCGGTGGTTGAGGAAGTGAGAAGACAATTTAAAGAAATTCCAGGAATTATGGAGAGGACAGCTCTCCCGGATTACGGCAAGGCGGTAGAAATTGTGACCGCCGCCGCACAAAGGCTCATGGTGGTTCCGGCTATTCTCCCCGTGCTCGTTCCGGTGCTCATCTGGTGGCTCCTGGGCCTTGAAGCCCTCGGCGGACTTCTCGTTGGCGTCATCGTCACGGGCCTCTTCGTCGCCATCTCCATGACTTCCGGCGGTGCCGCCTGGGACAATGCCAAGAAATTTATCGAAGACGGCAACTACGGCGGCAAGGGCGGGCACGCCCATCACGCGGCCGTGACCGGCGACACTGTTGGCGACCCTTACAAGGACACCGCGGGCCCGGCTATCAACCCGATGATTAAAGTAGTCAACATTGTGGCTCTGCTCATCGTAAGTTTTCTCCTCTAAGGTGTTATAATTTTAAGGTTCGCAATTAAATAGAAAAACAATGAAACAAAGAATACTTGTATTTGTGATGGCGGCGATACTTGTTCTCGCCGCCTCCCCCGCTCTGGCAGCCTCGACTACCGCCAAGGCCTCTTCGACCGAAAAGAGGATTGAACTTCAGACCTCTATCGCCAAGAAGCGCGCTGACAATACTTATCGCGTAATCAACGCAGCCATTCAACAACTCGAAAATATCGCCAATCGCATAGAGTCGAGAATCGTCAAGGTCGAAACTGCCGGTGGTGTAGCGACAGAATCCAGGGTCGCTCTTGCCGAAGCCAGAAATTATCTTTCGCTTGCGAAAACTTCTATCGCAAACTTTATTTCTCTTGACCTTTCCGGCACCGACATTCGCGCCAAGTACGATGCGGTGAAAGCCGTTGCCACCGAGGCCAAGGGCCACCTTCGCAACGCGCATCGGGCTCTCATGAAGGCGGTTGTGTCACTCAAACCGGGCTTCAGGACGCCCAACGCCACATCAACGGCAACTACAACTTCGGAATAATTGAAAATTGAAAATTATAAATTGAAAATTTAAAACCCATGGACCTAAACAACAACGTAATGCCTCCGCAGATGCCGCCCCAACCCCAACCTCAGCCCCAACCTCAGCAGTCGCAACCGCAAAATAGCAGCAGTTCGGTAGGGTTAGTTCTAGGCGTTATTATTCTTCTCGCTGTTATTGCTTTCGGCGCGTTCTACTTCTGGAATCAGCGCCAGAGCGACCAGCTTGACGCCACCAACGCGCAAGTCGCGCCCGATGACACCTCCTCAATCGAAGCCGACCTCAATTCAACCGATATTGAGAGCGTGGATGCTGAACTAAACGCTTCTTAAGCTGGTCGATGAGACGGGCTTTGCCCGCGAATTGGCCAGACATGATCTCGAGCACTTTCTCTATCGGGAGTCCATCTTTGTAAGTGCGCGGGAAAGTCAGGGCGTCGTACATATCGGCGGCCGAGACGATTTGCGTCAGACGGTCGGTGGGATGATGGTGATTTTCAATTATTCTCCGGGCTTTTTTCGGCAGAAAATTCTTAAGTTCCTGGGCGCCCATGTGGGGATGCTTCATGACGACTAATGTTTCAAGCCGAGTTAGAGAACTTTTTTTCGAAAGAATCCTTGCGTCAATTTTCGTCTTGCCGAAATCGTGGAGAAGGGCGGCGCAGCCGATCATCCTAACGGTTTTTTCAGATAAATTATTTTCGAGCGCGAGGTCTATGGATAATTTTGCCACCCTCAACGAATGTTTATATGTTTCCTCATGGTGCGATTTAATAATTTGAAGAGACTTGGCGGTTAGTTCGTGTCTAGCAAGCTTCGAGATTATTCTCTCGACCTCTTCGGGGTGGCAATAGTGGTACATTGCAAGGCTTTGCAGCGTATAAACGCAAGAATAAGCAAATTCTGTCAGAATCTTGATTTGGATACGACTTTGAGATAATGTAGCCGCATGACATACCTTATCCCAACCGTTATAGAGAAATCGCAATTCGGCGAGCGTGCTTACGACATTTACTCGCGCTTACTCCGCGAGCGCATAATCTTTCTCGGCGGGCCCATAGACGACGCGGTGGCAAACATCGTCATCGCCCAGCTCCTCTTCCTTCAGTCGGAAGACCCCAAGAAAGACATTTCTCTCTACATCAACTCCCCCGGAGGCTCAGCTACGGCGACACTTGCGATGATCGACACCATGAACCACATCAAGCCCGATGTCTCGACGGTCTGTGTCGGCATGGCGGCAAGCGGCGGCGCGTGGCTTCTCTCCGCGGGCGCCAAAGGTAAGCGATTTGCCCTCCCGAATGCGGAAATAATGATTCACCAGCCTCTCGGCGGCGCCGAAGGCCAGGCGTCGGATATAGAAATTCGCGCCAAGCAGATTATCAGGCTCCGCGAGACTCTTGCCAAAATGATGGCTAAGAACACCGGGCAAACCCTCTCCCAGGTCCAGAAGGATATAGACCGAGACTTCTTCATGTCTTCCGACGAAGCCAAGAAATACGGAATTATTGACAAGATTTTGTAACAGGCGTACTCTTAGGCAGTTCAACTGAAAAATTAAATCGAAACGTTTGCAAGTACGCTACCGCCTGACCGCTCCGACTGATTGAGCCACGGATAATGTCCCTAAAGTTAGCCCTACTCTTAGCATTGCTTGCCGCATCGGCCGGTATCGGCTTCGGTTATTTGCTGCGCCTGCTTATTTCCCTCGGACGCAAAGGTTCTATGGAGCTGGAGATTCGCGAGCTTGAGGCACGAAGCCGCGAAGAAGCCACCCAGATACTTGAGGAAGCTGAGACCAAGGCCGAAGAAATTTTGAAGGGCGCTCAGAACGAGCTTAGGGAGCGCGAAACCCGTCTCAAGGCCGGCGAAGACCGGATTATTAAGAAGGAGGAAACTCTCGACAAGCGCCAGTCGGACATAGACCGGGAAGCCGAGCGCGTAGAGGAGCGCGCCGTCGAAGTGCGCTCGCTTAAAGACAGGATTCAGAAGCTTGCCGAAGAAAAGACGCAAGAACTTTCAAAAATTTCCAACCTTTCAATCGCGGAAGCCAAGGACGAGCTTATGAGAATAATCGAGCGCGACTTTGAAGAAGACTTTCTTGTCAAAATGAAGAAGATTGAGACTCAGAACGCCGAACGGCTCGACAAGCGGGCCAAGGAAATTCTCGCCACTGCCATTCAGCGCCTCTCATCTTCCATCGCCGGCGAAGTGATGGCCACTTCCGTTCCCCTCGCCTCGGATGACATCAAGGGCAAGATTATTGGCAAGGAAGGCAGGAACATCAAGGCCTTTGAGCGTGCAACTGGTGTCGAAGTAATTGTCGACGACACGCCAAATCTCATCACTCTCTCTTCTTTCGACCCAGTGCGCCGCGCGGTGGCTCGGCTTGCTCTGGAGAACCTGATTGCCGACGGGCGTATACAGCCGGCCAAGATTGAAGAGTTTGTCAGTAAGGCGCAGGAAGAAATAAACAAAATCATAAGGGAGAAAGGCGAGGAAGCGGCGCTTGAGTGCGAGGTGTATAACCTCGACCCGAAGCTTCTCTCTATCCTTGGCCGGCTCCACTTCCGGACAAGCTACAGCCAGAACGTGCTTGAGCACTCGGTTGAGATGGCGCACCTCGCGGGCATGATTGCCGAGGAACTTGGGGCAAACGTCTCCGTGGCCAAGGCAGGGGCGCTCCTCCACGACATAGGCAAGGCCCTCGACCACGAAGTTGCCGGTACGCACGTCGAGATTGGCCGGCGGATTCTCCAGAAATTCGGCGTTTCCGGCGAGATTATCAAGGCCATGCAAGCTCACCATGGCGAATATCCATATGAGACCATTGAATCCGTCATAGTCCAGACGGCCGACGCCATATCCGGCGGCAGGCCGGGGGCAAGGAGAGACAACTTGGAAAATTATCTAAAAAGGCTCGAAGACCTCGAGAATATAGCCACCTCCTTCGAGGGTGTGGAAAAGGCCTATGCTCTGGAAGCAGGGCGAGAAATAAGGGTTTTTGTGACTCCGGAGAAGATAAGCGACCTTGAGGCCAAGAAGATAGCCCGGGACATTGCCATAAGGATAGAAAGCGAGCTCAAGTACCCCGGTGAGATTAAGGTCAACGTCATCCGGGAGGCCAGGTCAATAGAATTCGCCCGCTAATTCGTCTATTTGTCTAGGGTTGGCGCTAGAAAATGGCCAGAGGTATAATTATTCCATGAATTCTAAGGCTCTTAGATTCAAAGATTATCAATAATTTAGCTAGATAATGAACAAAGTAGATATCGCAAATGCGGTGCACGAGAAAATCGGCGGCACCAAGGTGCAGGCGGAAGAAGTGGTTGATGTCGTCATCGACTCAATCGTCTCGACTCTGAAGAAGGGCGGCGAAGTTTCTATCGCGGGTCTTGGCATCTTCTCCACCAAGACGCGAGCCGCGAGGCAAGCCAGGAATCCGAGGACCGGCGAATCGATCTCCGTGCCCGCCATGCGCGTGCCCAAGTTCCGCCCGGCCAAAGGTTTGAAAGACGCCGTAAAATAAATACTCCGTAAAATAAAAATCCGCTTCGCATCTCGAAGCGGATTTTTATTTTACTCCGTATTCTCCTTTTATCTTTTCTATTTCTTTTTCTTCCTCGCTTTCGTTTTTTGCCCTCGCTTCCCTGCCTACCCGTTCAAGCTCCTGCGGGTCGAGGTCGTAGAGCTCTTTCACACGCGATTCCAAATAACTTTTGTCATTCCGCTTCGGTTCATCAAGCACTTCGGCCAGAAGAATTTCGAGAATAAATCCTATATGCGGTCCGGGCGTGGCGCCAGTCAATTTCATTATGCTTTCGCCGTTTACGACAAGCTGTTTTACGCTAATCGGGTCACGCATAACTTGTTCTATCATCGAGTGATACTTGCGCAGGCGATACGGCGTCTCTTTCGGTCTTCCGGTGCCGATTCTGTCGGCGGCGCGAGTGTTCATGAGGTCCCAGACGAGCTCCGGGCCGACATTTCGCACCATTCTTCGCACCGCAGAGAGCGTAATCTGCTCCGTGTCGGAGAAGAACATGTGCCAGCGCACGAGCTTGGTCGTTTTTTCTATCAAATCTTTGGGGAATCTCAAATCTTCAAGTGCTTTTCGCGTTAAACGCGCGCCGACAACTTCATGTCCATAGAAAGTGGCTTGGTCATTAACCATCCTCTTGGTATGGGGCTTCGCTATGTCGTGGAAGAGGGCCGCGACGCGCACGTGGAGAGGAAACTTCTTGGCCGCCGCGTGGTTGAGCGAGCGCAGGAGGTGTTCCCATACGGTGTAAGCGTGCGCCTTATTCTGCTCCACCCCTATCCCCTGCTCAAATTCGCTTGAAATATATTTGAGGAGACTAAGCCGGGCCGCCATGTCGAGAGCAATGGCCGGATTATCCGACATAATTATCTTTACGAACTCGTCGCGGATGCGCTCTTTGGAAATTTTCTTGAGAAGATTGGCGCCTTCCCCTATCGCGGACTGTGTCTCGGAGTCGAGAACGAATGAAAGCTCCGAAACAAACCGGAGCGCGCGGAGCATGCGCAGAGCGTCTTCGCCGAAGCGCTCCTCCGGCTTGCCTACGGTGCGGATTACTTTCTTCTCAATATCTTTCCGGCCCTCGAACGGGTCGATTATTTCTCCGGTTTCGATATTGAGAGCAATTGCGTTCATGGTGAAGTCTCGGCGAGCGAGGTCATCTTCAATTTTATTTGCCCAAGTGACCTTATCGGGGTGTCTTGCGTCAGAATATTCCGACTCGAGACGGTATGGAGTGACCTCTACAATTCCTGTCGTCTCAGTTTTTACTCCGACGGTGCCGAAGTCGTTTTCGTAGAAAGAATCGGGGAAAACTTTTTGTATCTCTTCTGGCGTAGCGATAGTCGTGATGTCCCAGTCCTTCGGCTCTCTGCCTAGCAGCAAATCTCTCACACATCCGCCGACGAGAAAATTCTCGAATCCGGCTTTCGAGAGTGTTTCAGAAATATCTTTGACTTCCTGTGGAATCTTGTAATTCATCCCTTTCTTTTCGCACAAATTATCCCATAATTTGTGCACCCGGCAGGACTCGAACCCACAATAACGCGTCCGAAGCGCGTCGTGATATCCATTTCACTACGGGTGCCTTATTCCATTGTACCAGTGCGGCTAGGGAGAATCGAACTCCCGTCTCGTCCTTGGCAAGGACGCGTTCTACCACTAAACCATGGCCGCAAGTAAGGAAATGTTAGCGTAAATCACTCCGAAATGCTAGAGTAGAAAAGCTGACGGAGTGTAGTACAGCGGTAGTATACACGCTTCGGGTGCGTGAGACCCGAGTTCGATTCTCGGCACTCCGAACGTGGTATTCACACTCCCCGCGGGGCGTAGTACAGTGGTAGTATACGCGCTTTGGGAGCGCGAGATCCGAGTCCGATTCTCGGCGCCCCGACAACAATAGAATAACGGGCTGTAGTATAAAAGCAGTATACGTCCATGGGGTGGATGAGGCCCCGGAGCATTACCGGGCAGCCCGAAAGCATATAAGCCAATAATGCGGGATTAGTTTAGTGGCAAAACAACAGTTTTCCAAACTGTGGTCGCCAGTTCGATTCTGGCATCCCGCACTTAAATCACAATATTCTCTATGAGCTCCACCTTGGCGCGGCGGGTGGCCATATCCATTTGGACGGTTACCAAGTCAAGCTGCCAGTCGCACTCCAGTTTCTTGTGTAACAAATACGTCTGAATTACCCTGCCTAGACGCTTGAGCTTCCACGGGTGCATATTCTCTTCTGGTCTATAGGTTACACCTGAAACCTGCCTTGCCGGCAGGCAGGCACTTTTTACCTCTATAAATCGATACATATCGGCTTTTTTGGCCACTATGTCTATTTCGCCCCATTTTCTTAGGTAATTTCTCTCAATAATCTCAAATCCTCTGCTTTTCAAGAAATCACAGGCAATATTCTCGCCGATATCGCCCAAACGTCTCTTTTCGGTTCTTTTATCGATGTTATTCATGAAACTATTTCACATGAAACATTCAATTCATTAAATGGCCAGAATTAAGGACATTCTTGGGCTTAAGACCATAATATGTCTTTTAGTACACATATTCCACATCTTTATCCCCAGTTTGTGAAATTTCTTGTGTAATTCCCCTTTTTCCTGGCTATTTTCAAAAAAGGACATACAAAAAGCCGCTCTGCGGGGCTGACGCATAGCGGCTTTGACCGCCCTTCCTCGAATGTTGAGATTTGGCGGGGACCTCGCTACGCACGGGAACTAAGCACTGAACAACGAAAGATAACTCCAGTAGAGGAAGAGGAGACAGAAACGGCTGGGATCTAAAATAAAGAGTGAGGATCCGTCGTTTGTCCACCGGGCCTTCCCAAACCAAGGTGTCTTTCCAAAAATCGTACGTACGCTAAAGAACCGAAAGAGCAAGGCATGACGAACTAAAGCCGCCAGATGGGCAGCAACGTTCCGCGTCTGAGCACATCATAATCCGTAAAGGACAAAATTAAAATAAAAAATCTGTGGACAAGAATTTAAAAGACAATTTTTACCGGGCAATGGTCCGAACCATATACTTCATTTAGAATTTCTATCTTCTTTATCTCCCTGGCCATCTCGGGGGAGGCGAAGAAGTAATCTATCCTCCAGCCCACATTCCTGTCTCTGGCAAAACTCTTCATATCCCAGTATGTATAGGCCTCCGCCTTGTCGGGGTAGAACTGGCGGAAGATATCTACCCAGCCATGGGCTGTAACCTTGTCCATCCAAGCCCTTTCTATAGGCAAGAAGCCGACGTGAGTCTCATTCTCTTTGGGCCTCGCTAGGTCTATGGCCTTGTGGGCGACATTTACGTCCCCGCAGAAGATAATGTGCTTATGTTTCTTGTGTAACTTATCTATAAATTCGAGGAAGTAGTCATAGAAGTTGAGCTTGTAGTGCAGACGCTCCGGAGCACCGCCACCGTTGGGGAAGTAGGTGTTTATAAGTATAAAATCCTTATATTCGGCCATTATTAGGCGCCCTTCCTGGTCATATTTCTCTATGCCGAGGTCGCGTGTAACCTTCAGGGGCTTCTCTTTGGTATATATGGCAACACCGCTGTAGCCCTTCTTGACGGTGGGGAAGTGGAAGTAGGAGTGGTAGCCCTCCGGGTCCCGAAGCTCTGCCGTCAGCTGGTCCGGCATGGCCTTGGTCTCCTGGATGCATAGAATATCCGGTTTCATCTGAAACACGTCATCCAAATTGCCCTTGCTATGCACTGCCCGCAGGCCATTCACATTCCAGGAGATAATGGTGGTCATGGGATTATGTTACAATATTTACAAACATATGACGAAAAAAATTTTGATTGTCGTTGTACTGGCGGCGGTGGTCGTGGCGGCGTGGTTTGTCTATAAAAGCTTGAGAAAAGGCGCGGAACCCCTCTCTTCGGAAGTGGCGGCCGGTTTGAATCTTTCTGAGGTTTCGTTCGAAGGTAAGGTACTTATCTTAGGAAAGGATTATGTCACGGTGCGGGCTGGCAGAGTGCAGAGGACAGACCAGGGCAATATGCTTGTGGAGTACGACAAAGTGGTGTTTTTCACCGACGCGGCAAGGAAAGCGTCTCTGGCGAAGCTCAAGGCGGGGGACACGGCAACTTTCTACGGCACCGGCGCCGACAATCCGGCCGGCAAGGATGAATTCGTGGCGAATAGGGTGGAGGTTTTGAAGAGATAGGATAGTTTAACAAACTTCTAGATTTGGTCTACATTATCACTATTCGTCTAGCATACAACTGACGATTAGATTTCGGGAGGATGCCGTGACAAGGCGGACAAGCTCGACTTGTCCGCCTCTTTTTTACCAAAATCACAATGAAAAAATTTCTACATATTATTCCGGCTTGGGAGGACACGGGCGATATGGAATCCTATGCCAAACTAGCAAATATAGCGAGAAGCAAGGGGTATGAGGTTGTGTCTCACAATGTGGACTGGAAAAAGCCTCTTCACCCTCAAATTTTTCCTGTTGCAAAAGATGATGTCATATTCGGTTTTTCTCTTGGAGCTATCCTCGCGTGGTTCGTGGCTCAAGACTATCCATGCCGACAGGTAATACTCGCTTCGATGCAACCGCTATCCAGCTTCGCTGATACTAAAATCAAACAGGCTTTTATCGACTTGGCCGGGACAGAATTTACAGAAGATTTAATTGTTCATATAAAATCAGAACATAAGGCCGAGAAGCAAGTAATCTTATATGGCGATAAAGAAGGGGAAAAAGGGGACATTCTCGTAGCTAATACCGGGCACGAAATGAACGACTCTTATCTTGAAGAAGTGGGTAAATTGCTCTAAAGAGTCTCATGGCTAGAAATAGCCGTTTTGCCCTTGACTAAGGCCATATTCTATTTCGTACTTGACAAAAGGGTTGATTGGGTGTATGATAGTACTAGACAGTAAGAGGCGGGTAGGGTTATCCGTCTTTAACGGTTAGAACTGCACATCCGCCAAATCCGGCGGGAAAGGGAGGCCATCATGACCAGCAAACTTCGGCGGCTCGTCGTCGTTTCAATGCTGGTCCTCGTGGCCAGCATCCTCGCAGCGTGCGGTGGAGAGGGAAACGGGATCACGAATCCCACCCCTCCGCCTACCGAGCCGCCTCCGCCTTCGCCGGCGGCGACCAGGGTCGAATTCGAGGGCAGCAACCCCATACCGGGGTCTACGATCAGGAAAATGTCGGCGGATTTCAGTGATGGCGACCGTCTCGTCGCCACACTCAAATTCGCTTACTCTGAGAACGATGTCGCGAGGTCGAAAGGCCTCACTGTCGTCCTGAGAGCTTGCCTCTCGACCGACGGAGTAACCGAGGTTCCTTTCAGCTGCTACGGAGTCAATACCCGCGACTCGGCAGTAGGGGAGACAAGGCACATACTAGAAGTGATGAGGAGCTCGGAGGAAGTGACTAAGACCGAGTTCATCATTTACGACGTGACCCGGTACGTGCCCGATGTCAACACGAAAGTCGACGGCGGGCCGTTCCACAAGGGGGTAATTCCTGTGTCGTATAACTGGAAGTAGCCTCCGCTTCGTTCTTTCAACTCCGCGCCCTCTGGACGCGGAGTTTTTTGCTGTATAATGGTTTTATGAATTTAAAAAGGAAAATATTACTTTTTAGCCTAATCTTTGTTGGTTTGGTTTCATTACAATTTAACCATATCGCTTTTGCTCAACTTCCTAGCGCTGTATGTAGTTTAGGCGATATATATACCGATGCCGACGGTAAGGTTATCATATCCGGCACGGTTTCGATCGCTAATACATACTCAGGGCCAAGGACAGTATCGATAGATCTCTCTGACACGACAGGCTTGTCGACTGGCGTTTCCAATCAAGTTGGAAATCAAGATTCCATTACTGCCAGTTATACAATATTAAACGTTCCATCAGGCACCTATAGGATTTATTTGGCCGGTCACGTATCGACTGACAGTAATTACGATTGTCTGCAAGAGACTGGTTTTACTATTACCCGTTCAGCTCCGCCCCCTCCACCGCCTCCAACCCCCGCGACTATAAACGTCTCATCGAATGTTTATACCAACTGGGTAATATCGGGCCCCAATAATTTCTCGGGCTCGGGCACTTCCGCAAGCTACAGCGGCGGCGCGGGCACATATTCTATAACGGCGGACGATTTGTACTGCTACAGCAAGAGCATCAATAGCTCTACTCAGAGTGTTGGCGAGGGCGGCACAATCACTTTCTCAATCACCTACAGCAATAGCTGTCCGCCGCCTTCGCCCCCGCCTCCGCCCGCGGCTCCCACCGTGGACCTCCAGTTCAACGGCTCGAACGGCCCGGTGAGCGGCTTCCCCCAAGGGTCTGCCGGCACACTCTCGTGGGTGGTATCGAACGCCAACACCTGCACCGCCTCCGGCGGCACATCGAGCTGGAATTCGCCGTCTTCGAAGGTAGCCACCAACGGCACCTGGAGCCAGTCTTCCGGCGCCGTTGATTCTTCGACAACCTTCTCCATAAGCTGTACGGGCGATGGGGGTTCTGATTCCGACTCAGTCTCGGTAACTGTGGCGGGGCAGAATCCGCCGCCCGCTCCGCCTACCGTCAATCTCAAATTCAATAACTCGGACGGCCCGGTAAACGGCTTCACCTCCGGCTCTTCCGGCACACTCTCGTGGGCGGTATCGAACGCCAACACCTGCACGGCTTCCGGCGGCACTTCGAGCTGGAGCTCGCCTTCTTCTAAGACTGCCACCAACGGCACCTGGAGCCAGTCTTCCGGCGCCATCAATTCTTCGATGACCTTCAACATTTCCTGCACCGGAGCGGGAGGCACGGTGAACGATTCGGTCTCGGTAAATCTGGCCGACCAGCCGTCCATCTGCACCGATACCAATGCCAATAACTACGGTCAGCCATTGCCTTGTACTTACTCCGGCGCCACTGCCTGCACCGTCTCGGCCAGCCCTTCATCGACCGCGAATTTCCCCCTCAATAACGTAGACGTGACTGTCACCGTGCTCAACTGGGATACCACCGCCCACGAATACGACGTGGACTGCACCAACAACGGCTCGTACGAAGAGACGACTTACCTTACTTGGACTCCGCACACTTTCAACAATATCTGCAGTTACTCAGCTCCTGCGACACTCCGCGGCCACGTGAGGAATCTCGCCACGCAGGCGACGGCGGATTGCACCACGCCCATTACAAATTCAAATCGCACCTTGACCGCCTCAATCTCCTCCGGCTCCGGCACAATCTCCGGTACGGGCATCAGCTGTCCCACGGACTGTAGCGAGGTTTACGCCGATGGTACCAACGTCACTCTGACGGCGGCGCCCGCGGCCAACTACACCTTCGCCGGCTGGTCCGGCGCCTGCTCCGGCCTCTCTTCCTGTTCCGTTCTAATGAATCAGAATCGCTCGGTTGCCGCGAGTTTCACTTATTCGCCTTTCGATTATTCTCTCTCGAACTCCGGCAACTCAAGCGTGACCAAGACGAGCGGCAACGCCTACACGCAGAATGTGATTACCAAGGCGCTTGTGACCGGCACGACCCAGGCCGTGACTCTCTCGCTCTCGGGAGTTCCGGGAGGCACTTCTTACTCGATATCGAACGGCGCCTGCTCGCCCAATTGTAACTCGACTATCACCTTCACCGTGCCGCCTTCGACTCCGGCCGGCACTTATCCCATCACAGTCACCGGCTCGCCCTTGAACAGGACCACGAGCTTCAACCTCATCGTCTCCGGCGCGCCGATAAGTGTTTCCTGTCTCGCTTCGCCCCAGACCGCTCTCTTGGGACAAAACGTTACCTGGACGGTGACGGTTTCCGGCGGGACGGCGCCCTTCACCTACGCCTGGAGCGGCACCGGCATCCCGACTTCTCCAGCGCCTTCATCCAATCCTTACACCAGGACTTACTCAACAATCGGTCTTAAGAGTGCTCAGGCCACCGTGACCGACAGCGACAGCATCCAATCCACCTGTCCCGCCGGCACTGTGATGATAAACTTCAATCCCGAGTTTGAGGAATTCTGATACAATCGAGAAATGTCCAAACTGATACTGGTTGCCAACTGGAAGAATCATCCGAGCTCTCTCGAGGAAGCGAAAGGATTGCTCAAGGAAATGGGGAAGAAGAAGGAGTTGTACAAGAAGCTCGCGCTTTTTATCGCACCGCCCCTGCCTTATATGGAATCGGTGTCGGAACGGGCCGCAAGCTTCAGTAAGCTCGCGGCGCAGGACATCACTCTGGTTCCGAAAGGCAATTACACGGGGCTGGTCTCGCTCGATATCCTCAAGAGTTTCGGCGCGCGCCTTGCCATCCTTGGCCACAGCGAGAGACGGGCCATGGGAGAAACTTCGGAAGAAGTTTCTCAGAAAATTAAGGCCGTTCTGCGAGCGGGGATAGTGCCTCTGGTCTGCGTTGGCGAGAATGAGCGGGACAAAGATGGCGACCACTTCGAATTTTTGCGCGGAGAAATCAAGCAATCGCTTGCTGGTGTGAGCAAACAATCTACTTCATCTCTCATCATCGCCTACGAACCTGTCTGGGTCATAGGGAAAAGTGCCAAAGATGCTCTGCTGCCAGGAGACCTCGCACAGTCGGTCATATTTATCAAGAAAGTTCTCTCTGATATCTTCGGCCGGAACACGGCGGACAAGATTTCTATCGTTTACGGCGGGTCGGTCGAGCCGACTAACGCGGGAGCATTGGTCAAGGAAACAGGAGTAGCAGGATTCCTCGTCGGCCACGCATCGCTTAGGGCGAAGTGGCTTGAGGAAATCGCTAATTCACTAATTTCGAAATGATTTCTATTACCGAAGCAGGAAATTTGAACGGCAAAAGAGTTCTGGTGCGGGTGGATTGGAATATTGCCCAGGGAGATGATTTCCGCGTGAGGGCTTCCATGCCAACGCTTGAGTTTCTGCAAAAAGTGGGGGCGAAAATAATTCTCGCCACACATCTGGAAGGTGGAAACTTAGAAGATTTAAGGAAGTTTGTGCCTGCGGGGGTGGAACTTCTGCCAAACCTGCGGGAGAATCCCGGCGAAGAAGCGAATTCGGACGAATTCACGAAAGAATTGGCGGCGAAAGCGGATGTGTATGTGAACGAAGCTTTCTCCGTATCGCATCGCGCGCATGCCTCTATCGTCGGAGTGCCGAAATATCTGCCGAGTTATGCCGGATTGCGTTTCGCCGAGGAAGTAAAAGAGCTTTCAAAGGTTTTTAATCCTTCTCACCCATTCCTATTCCTCCTTGGTGGGGCGAAATTCGAGACAAAAGTGCCTTTGATACAGAAATTTCTCAATATCGCGGATGAAATATTCATCGCCGGGACGAACGCCGTGCCGGCATACGAGACGGAGCTCAGAAATAATCCGAAAATATTCTTCCCGCACGGCGATATTGCCGCTCTCGACGTGGATGAAGAAACTTTGTGTGACCTGGAAAACAGGATAAAACGTTCTGCTCTCATTCTCTGGAACGGCCCCGTGGGGAAGTATGAAGACGGGCTGAAGAAAGGTACGCTTACCATCGCTCAAATGATTGCCGACTCGGGCAAAATCTCTGTTGTCGGCGGCGGAGACACTCTGGCTGCTATAAAAGAATTAAATCTATATGACAAATTCACTTTTGTCTCGACCGGCGGCGGCGCGATGCTCGAATTCCTGGCGAAAGGCACGTTGCCTGGGATAGAAGCGCTTAAATAAATTTCTTAATCTTCTCCGCATTTCCTTCGAAATCCTTCGCGTCGCCTGAAGCGTCATTCGGCCAGACCCAGATGTGGGCGTGGGCGACTTCATCGCCGAAGATTTGCGAGCGTATCATCTCTGTATTGAAAGCTTCTTGTTGCGCTAGAGCGATTTTCTTCACTACTTCGAAATATTCTCCGGCATTTTCTACATTCCAGACCCAACGATAGTGGTTTTTCGGAATCACTTGCACGTGTCCGACGCCGCGCGGGTTAATATCCATGAAGGCGAGGAAAGAATCATCCTCATAAACTTTGTAAGACGGGATTTCTCCCGAAGCTATTTTGCAGAAAATGCAATTTGGGTCGTGCATTTTAATAATTCTGATAATCCACCAGCTGGCCGTTACTGTCGTACAACTCTATCGTCTCGTATTTGTCCGCCCACATCTCCCAGCCGCGGCCGAGGAAGAGGCGCCAGGTCTTGCCCGTGAAGCCGGCGTCTCTGCTGTGGTAAGCGAGGCAGCCCTGGTAGCTGAAGTGCTCCTTGAGATACGACGCGCACGAGCTCGACAGGCGCTTGCCATTAATGCAATTCTCGCAATATTCGCCATCGCTGTCCTTGCCGCCGAAGACGGGCGTCTGGCAGGTCGGGAAGTAGGAAACAAAGTCGCGGCACTCGCGGTCGAGATTCTCTGCTCCCGGCTCAAGCGAAGGCCTGGGGCAATTCTGGGTAAGCGAGGGGACGAAGGCGTAATCCGGCAAGGCCTCGATGTAGCCGGTGCAGACATTCTCCCGGAAATTTTCTATCGGGTAGGGCGATTGTACGGCAATTCTTCCCGTAGTGACGATGGCTCTCTCGCCTGGGCCAAGAGAGATGCCAGGCAGGATAGCCACGTCGGCGGAGAAGCGCTGGAGGACACTACCGCTGTAGTAAGGACGCTTGTCCTTGCCGTTCCTTAGCTGCCAGCCGCCGAGATTCACAGCTGTATCACCCCTGTTCTCTATAGTGATGTACTCCTCGTATGGCTGGTAAGCGTAAGAGGCGTTGCCTGAGCCGATCGAGATGTGGTTTGACCCGTTTGAGCCGGAACTTGCGGCGGAAGAAGGGGAATTGGCGGAACTTATGGACGAAGGGGCGCCGCTTGAACTCACCGTCTCTATCTGGCGGCTGTCCTTGGGCATAGTAATCGTGATGACGATAAGTACGGCGAGGATAATGAGGCCGATGACAGCGCTCTGCCCGGATTGAAGATTCTTTCTCATAAATCCTATATTAATACGCGTGCTAGAATAGTGCCACCATGAGCTATCCGGACCTCTTAGAAACGCTTCTGAAACAGCGCGGTGTAGAGCCCGGGGAAAGCGAAGCATACCTTAAGCCGGATTACGGCAAGCTCTATGACCCACTTCTCTTGCCGGATATGGAGAAGGCAAGAGATAGGGTGATTGAAGCAATCAAGAATTCTGAAAAAATTACCATTTTTTCAGACTACGATGCCGACGGCATACCTGGTGCGGTGGTGCTCTCGGATTTCTTCTCGCGCGCCGGATACAAAAATGTTTCTTTCTACATCCCTCACCGGCACGACGAAGGCTTCGGCCTGAATACTAGCGCGGTGGCAGAATGCGCGGAGAAGGGGACGAATCTTATCGTCACCGTGGATTGCGGCACGGCCGACGCGGCTGAAGTGAAGCGGGCCAATGAATTGGGAATGGACGTCATCGTGACCGACCATCACGAGGCATCTCTCATGCCGGAAGCATATGCGGTTGTTAATCCAAAACGCGCCGGCTCGAAGTATCCCTTCAAAGAACTTTGTGGCGCGGCCATTGCCTTCAAACTGGTGCAGGCGATACTTGCGAAAGAGAATTTCGGTATTAAAGAGGGGATGGAGAAGTGGTCTCTCGACATGGTGGGTATCGCGACTCTCTCGGATATGGTGCCGCTTGTCGGCGAGAACAGAATATTCGCGCGCTTCGGCCTCGATGTGCTGAGAAAATCGCCGCGCCCGGGGCTTGCGGCGCTGCTGAATAATTTAAATCTCGACAGAAAAACGCTTAGCGAAGACGATATTGCCTTCATGATTACTCCGCGCATCAACGCCGCTTCGAGAATGGGCGTGTCTTATGATGCCTTCAAACTTCTATCGACTACTGACGCCGCCGAAGCGCAGATTCTCGCCGACCATCTTGAGAAAATTAACAACGAGAGGAAGGGCGTCGTGGCGAGTATGGTGAAAGAGGCCAAGAAACATCTCAAGAGCCGGGAGAATCTCCCAGCTGTGCTCGTTATAGGCAGTCCGGAGTGGAAGCCATCCTTGGTGGGGCTTGTCGCGAACGCCTTGGTCGAAGAATACGAGCGACCGGTCTTCGTCTGGGCTAGAGATGGCGAGGGAATGCTCAAGGGTTCGTGCCGTTCGTATAACGGCTACGACCTTTTCCAACTGATGGAGCGCGCGGCGCCGAACTTCATCGAATTCGGCGGCCACGCCGGCGCTGGCGGATTCTCGGTGGAGCTCGAAAAACTGCCGAAGCTTGAAGAAAAGTTGTCGGAGGCGCTGGCGGGACTTTCTTGCGATGAAATTTCGGAAAAATCCGGATTTCCAATCTCTCTTTCCGATGTTTCGGAAAATCTTTGGCAAACCGTCGCGCAGTTTGCCCCTTTCGGCACGGGAAATGAAAAGCCGGTGTTTAAAATCAAGAATGCACCGATAAAATCGGTCAGGCAGTTTGGCAAAGAGGCGAATCATCTGGAGCTGGGTCTCGGTAACGGTGTCAAAGCCATTTCTTTCTTTTCCTCCCCTAGCACCTATAACCTAGAACCCAGCCCTTCCTCCTGCACTCTCTACGGCACGCTTGAGAAATCATATTTCCGAAGCCGCCCGGAACTTCGCCTTAGAATTGTTAATATAGAGCTATGATTACCATTTATACCGATGGCGCTTCGAGGGGGAATCCAGGACCGGGCGGCTGGGCCGCTATTGTCATGGACGAAGTTAAGGTGGCAGAGCTCGGCGGCAGGGAAGAACACACGACAAACAACAGGATGGAACTTATGGCCGCCATCAAGGCGCTCGAATATGCCGACAAACTCTCAGACGGGCCGGTTGAAATTTATACCGATTCCGAGTATGTCATGAAGGGCATTACTCTCTGGGTTGAGGGCTGGCAGAAGAGGAATTGGCGGACGATAGCGAAGAAACCGGTTTTAAATCAGGATTTGTGGCAGGAACTGCTGAAAGTTTCCGAAGACAAAAAAATAGAATGGAAATACGTGGCCGGCCACTCCGGGCATAAGCTGAACGACCGCTGCGATGAAGTGGCTACCTCTTTTGCTGACGATATCTCGATGCCTCTCTACCATGGACCGCGCGATTCTTATAAGCATCTTTAGTTTCGCTTTCGGAATTCTGGTTTCGTCATTTTTCTTCGTCCCGCCGGTTGTTGGCGCGTTTCTTGTTTTCATTGCGGCTGGAATCTTGGCGGGAGAGAAAGTCTGGAGCGGCAAGATAGAAAAACAAGTTTTATTTGTCGCGCTGGTCTTGATTTCCTTCAGTTTCGGTTCTCTCCGGTACGCTATAAAAGATTTCTATGAGCCGATTGTTCCGGCAAGTGATGGTGTCGTGGCGAGCGAGCCCGAACAAAGAGACAACGCGACGAGATTCGTTTTCGAATCCGACAACGGCGAGAAAGTTCTGGTGAGTACGGGCATTTATTCTTCCGTCCAATATGGCGACAGAGTAAAATTGCGTAGCAATTTTACAATCCCTGAGCCTTTCGATGGTTTCGACTATCCGGCATATCTCTCGAAAGACGATATTTATTTCGTCGCTAATTTCGCCAAGGTCGAAATCATAAGTTCCGGACACGGCAATCCCGTGAAGTCGGCGCTCTTTAAACTCAAAAGAAGCTTCACCGGGCGGATCAAAGAAACTTTCTCCGAACCGTACGCTTCACTCCTCGCCGGTCTTATAGTTGCAGGGAGAGA
The DNA here is from genome assembly GCA_001824255.1 of Candidatus Zambryskibacteria bacterium RIFCSPLOWO2_02_FULL_51_21. Lineage (GTDB taxonomy): Bacteria > Patescibacteriota > Minisyncoccia > Phycocordibacterales > Zambryskibacteraceae > UBA5004. Next base: position 364,647 of record MHWQ01000002.1, on the reverse strand, counting down.
CGCCATGCCGAAAGATATTCTCGAGGAGTTTAGGAGAGCCGGAATCATTCACATCGTCGTCCTCTCCGGCTACAACATCACCATCATCGCTGATTTTCTCCGGAGAGTGTTCGAGAAAGCGTTTCTCTCAGCAGGAATCCTCCGTCCCAGGCTTGCTTCAACCGTATCTATCGTTGGAATCCTGCTTTTCGTCATCATGACGGGCGCTCAAGCGACGGTGGTGCGCGCGGGCTTAATGGTGCTCGCCGTCATTGCCGCAAAAATGCTCGGCCGGAAGTACTCCGCACCCCGCGCGCTCATCCTCGCGGGCTTCGTCATGCTTCTCGAGAATCCGAAAGTGCTCGTATTCGACCCGTCTTTCCAACTCTCATTCCTCGCGACACTCGCGCTTATCTATGTCGTGCCCGTTGTTGAGAAATATTTGAAATTTATCACGGAGATTTGGGATTTGCGCATTACTATCGCTACGACCATCGGTACTCAGCTCACCGTCTTGCCACTCCTTATATATTCCATGGGCAATTTCTCTCTCGTTTCACTGCCGGCAAACGTGCTGGTACTCCTCATCATCCCTTACACCATGTTTCTCGGCTTCGCGGCGGCCCTCCTCTCTTACGTGAGCGCGTTTCTCGCTCTGCCCCTAGCTTACCTGGCGCATCTTCTTCTCGTCTGGATTCTCTTCGTATCAAATTTTCTCGGCAATATGCCCTTCGCTTCCGTCGCGGTTCCGCACGTTTCAGCATGGATTATTGCGTTTGCGTACGCTTGTCTTTTATTCTCAATAATGTATTTTAAACGTCGGAAAACAGGAGGAATGGTCAATGCATTCAGGCATACTGAGACTTAGCTCAGCGGTACGCTGGTTCACACAGCACGGGGCACTGCTTTCGTGGGATTTTGAGAAGAAGCCCGCGATTGCCGCCGGTTCGACTGTGAACGTCGAAGAGCCGCGCGAGTTCACCTACGACCACACGATCAAGACGGCGGTCCCGTTCGACTGCGTGCAGGAAGAGACCGGCTTTATCTTGCTCGAGGAACTCTCACCTGCCGATCAGGATCAACTTCGAGTGATTTTTCCCGGCAATCCGCTCCTGACCGTACACTGATTCACTTGCGTCGCCCTCGGAAACCAAAAGATTTCCGAGGGCGACTTCGTTTTAATAATTATTGGTGCACCTTGGCGAAATTTTCTTCAACGGTCCGCCAGTTGATGTTCTCGAAAAAGTCTTCGACGTACTGCTTCTTGCCTGAAGGTTGATAGTCGGCCACGTATGAATGCTCCCACATATCGAGCTCGAGAATCGGCACGCAGGCGGAGAGCTGGCCCAGGTGCTGCTCGTCCACCCAATTATTCAAAAGACGCCCGGAAGCCGGGTCCCAGAGAAGCTGAGCCCAGCCCACTCCGCGGGTAGTGGCCAGAGTTTTGAAGCGCTTGAGCCACCTATCGAACGTATCCCATTCTTCTTCTATCGCTTTCATAAGCGGACTGCCTGCGGTGGGCGCAGTTGAGCCGCCGACGAAGTGGGAGAAATAAATTTCGTGGTTTCTCATGCCGTTGAACTCAAATGCGAAGCGCCTTTGAATTTCGCCCAGGGCGTAAGCGTGCTCCTCGCCCGCGCCAACGAGCGGATTGGAGTCTTCGGAGTATTCGTCAACCTTCGCCAAAATGATGTTGGCGTTCTTGACGTAGCCCGCATAGAGCTTCAGGTGCTCTTCAATAGTCTTTGTGGAAATGCCCTTGAGCGAGGGGATATTGAATTTCTTCTCTTCGAATTGTTTGGTCATATATTGATTATACTAAAGACGATGGATTGGAAGAAATACGTCCTGGCAACTCTTGTCTTGGCCAATATCTTGGTCTGGACTTCCGTCTATGGGCAAGGTCCGGGGAATTTGAAAGTCTATTTCTTCGACGTGGGGCAGGGGGATGCGATTTTTATCGATACGCCGACGCACAAGCAGGTGCTGATAGACGGCGGCAGGAACAGGAAGGTGCTCTCGGAATTGGGGAAGGTAATGGCCTTCGGCGACCGCTACATAGATGTGGTTATTGAAACGCACCCGGACGCGGACCACTCCGCGGGGCTTGTGGCTGTGGCCGAGAGATACCGGACGGGTATTAACCTGGACCAAAACAGCGCGAGGCGAGGACAGACGATAGACTTCGGCGACGGAGCGAAATTAACGATTCTTTTCCCGGACCGAGACATATCCGGCTGGGATACGAATGACGGCTCGGTGGTGGCGCGGCTCGACTACGGCGAGGCCTCATTCCTCTTTACCGGCGATGCGACGATAAAGACGGAAAATATTTTGCTGCATTTGGACAAAGACCTGCCTGCCGGCAGGCAGGTTCTGGACGTCGATGTTTTGAAAGCGGGGCATCACGGCTCGCGCACTTCGACTTCGCTCACATTTGCCGAAGTCGTTTCGCCGGAGTACGCCGTAATTTCCGCCGGCAAGGACAATACCTACGGCCACCCGCACAAAGAAGTTTTGAAAATTTTGGAACGCGTCGGCGCAAAAATCATATCCACAATTGATTCCGGCACCATCGAATTTGATACGGACGGAACCATATTGAGATTGAAATAGAACTTTGGTAGAGTTCGATGTGGAGAGTGGCATATGCATAATAGCGTTCAAAGCGTACTTCGCTTGGCCTGCCCGAAATGCGGCGAACCTCTGAAGAATACACACAACAGAGAGCACCGCCGTGACGCTGTCGGCGCTTACATCATTTGTGAATCGTGGGTATGCCGGGCCGGACACGAACATCTGCGTCCGGGCGACGTCTTTCCGCCGTGGCGGGAGGAAGAGTAGCAGAAACATGGCCGATCCTGTACAGGATCGGCCATTGTTCATGCTACAGTTAAAATATCCGGCTCTTTCTTTTTGTTTAAATACGCTCTTCAAAAAGGATGGCAGAATTTTGGAGATGAGGTAGTATGATTGGTACTGGATCTGGGCGACACGTAGCTCGAAAGAGTATTCACAAGAACGAGTGAGTAAAGGCGTGGTGGAGCGGTGAAATGCGTTGATACCACACCTTCCGAGTCCCAGCAGTGGACACAATAAGGCAGAGTGGTCGGCGCCCAGATCCCGTCTTTCACAAAAGAGCCGGAACGTTCCGGCTCTTTCTTTTTTATTAAATAACCCCGGCTTTTTTGAGCACAGAGTGGGCGCCGTTCTTGGCGATGGTTTTCCAGGCGCGGGTGGAGAGGGTGAGAGTGAGGGTTTTCTTCAATTCCGGGACGTAGATGCGCTTTTTCTGCAAATTGGGGTACTTCCTCACCATCCCGGTGGGGTTGAATTGGGTCGCACGGGTCCTGTTGGAGTATCCGCCGCCGACCTTAGACGTCTTATGTAGAACTGGGCATGTCTTAGCCATTGCTGCGCTATACTATCAGAATGGAATTCGTATTTCAAATAGCCATCCTAATAATGTCGGTTGTTATCCATGAGGTTTCCCACGGCTATGCTGCAAGCTACCTTGGTGATGAGACGGCCAGATGGCAGGGGCGGCTGACGCTTAATCCATTAAAGCACCTCGACCCGGTGGGCTCTTTTGTTGTGCCGGTCATAGCTTATTTGACAGGTGGATTCATCTTCGGCTGGGCGAAGCCGGTGCCGTACAATCCGTATAACTTGAGGCCCGGCCGCTGGTCGGAAGCCATTGTCGCGGCGGCCGGGCCGATTTCGAATCTCTCCATCGCTCTGATTTTCGGCTTCATACTGCGCTCGGGCGTCACTCTGGGCTGGGCGAGCCAGTCCTTCGTCACCATTACGGCCATAGTGGTTTTCATCAACATCGTCCTGGCCATCTTTAACCTCGTACCCATAGCGCCACTCGACGGTTCGAAGCTCCTATATGCTCTATTTCCCGAAAATACGCTCAAATTCAGGCAATTCTTTGAACGTTACGGGTTAATGTTAGTGCTCTTTTTCATATTCTTCCTCTGGTCATACCTTTTTCCGGTAATCGCTTTTGTCTTTCGGCTTATTACCGGTATTGCATTTTAGGCAGTCTTTTAGTACAGTATTGGCCTGCCAATGGCAGGTTTTTAAATGTCCACTATCAATCAATTGGTAAAGAAAAAGAGGAAGATTTTCCGCCGCAAATCGAAGTCGGTCGCTTTGACGCGCTCGTTTAATACGCTTAAGAATCGCCCCGTATTCAACTACTCGCCCTTCAAGCGGGGCGTGGCCACCAAGGTTACGACCAAGACTCCGAAGAAGCCGAACTCCGCTATCAGAAAGATTGCGAGAGTGCGCCTGACCAACGGCCAGGAAATTACGGCCTACATCCCGGGCATCGGCCACAATCTCCAGGAGCACTCGGTCGTCATGGTGCGCGGCGGCCGCGTCAAGGATGTAGGACTCCGCTACTCTATAGTCCGAGGAGTGCTTGATGCCACGGGCGTTGAGGGAAGAAAGCAGGCAAGGTCTCAATATGGCGCGAAAAGGCCTAAAAAATAATGCGACGCAAGCTTAAAGCCAAGCCGAAAATAGAAGCCGATTATCTCTATGATTCCGAGAGAGTGACCAAATTCGTGAATTACGTCATGCAGGAAGGCAAGAAGGCGACCGCGAGGAAGGTCGTTTACGCCGCTTTAAATGAAATAAAAGAGAAGACCAAGAATGAGAACCCGCTCGAAATTTTCGAAACCGCTCTCAAGAACACCGGCCCCATGATGGAGGTGCGGAGTCGCCGAGTCGGAGGCGCGAACTACCAGGTGCCCCGCGAAGTGCGTCCCGAACGCCGCCAATTCCTCTCCATGAAGTGGATAATTGACGCCGCCAGGCACAAGAAGGGCAAGCCCATGGCAGAGAAACTAGCCGAGGAGATTATCGCTGCTTCAAACAACGAAGGCGAAGCTATTAAGAAGAGAGAAAACATGCATAAGATGGCGGAAGCGAATAAGGCCTTCGCCCACTTCGCCTGGTAGTCGGTTGTGCTTCTTGTTTGCTTCCGTTTGCTTGTTTTCTTTCTCAAGCGGGTATTTGATGTATTAGGAGGTTTTCATGTTTAAGTGCGGAGACAAAGTACAGCTCGTCGAGAAGCCGAAACGCAGGGGGAAGAGCCCCATTCCTCTGGTAGTGCTCGAGGACAGGCGCTCCGAGATCGTTCTCAAGGACGAAGAGACTAACGAAACTGTTACCTTCGCCCACATGACCCAGTACGACGGCTGGAAGATGCTCTTCCCCGATATGGAAGGGAAGCGATGTTTCAGCCAGCGCGGGCCGACGTATGACATCGTGAAGGCCTGACAGGGACAAGTGGAGGTTGGAAGCCCGGCGCTTACGCGCCGGGCATTTCGTTTTATAATGAGAGAGTGTTGAAAAACATTTTCGTCCTCAGTCTTTTTTTAATCCTTCCGGCGCCGGTCGGAGTTTCGGCTGAAGAATTATTGCCTGCCATCTGCCGGCAAGTGCTTGAGCCGGACGATAAAACTACGGTAACGGAAATTATCCGGGGCCAGCTTACCCAGAGGGCAAAGGAGTTGCCCGGTCTGGTGATAAATGAAGTGAAGGAAGCGGCGGATGCCGTAGCGGAGTCCGTAGCGGGGAATCTCGAGTCGTATAAAAATTCTTCTTTATCCCCGCGCGTTCTCGGCACCAGTACGGCATCCAAGGTCAGTTTCTTCGATTCCGCTTATGACGAGGTCATAAGCGGTCTCGCTTTCCTCATCCGCCACTGGTTCTGGACATTTGCCGGTCTGGGGCTTGTAGTTCTCGGCTGGTTCCTGCGATTTTAAAGATTGCAACAAAAGGACAATTAATATATAGTTTTCTTGCCCTAAGGGGTTTTATTTATGCAACGAGATTATCCGCTGGAAAAAGTCAGGAACTTCGGCATCATCGCGCACATTGACGCGGGGAAGACCACCACTTCCGAGCGCGTCCTTTTCTATACCGGCAGCCAGCACAAAATCGGCGAAGTGCACGAGGGTGATACCACGACCGACTGGATGGAACAAGAGAGAGAGCGCGGCATCACCATCACCGCCGCCGCTATCACTTGCTTCTGGGCCCCATCCTATGGCGGTGATAAGTATCGCTTCAATATCATCGACACGCCCGGCCACATCGACTTTACCGTGGAGGTGAAGCGCTCGCTCCGCGTCCTCGATGGTGCCGTCGTCGTCTTCGACGGTGTTGCTGGTGTTGAGCCGCAGTCTGAGACCAACTGGCGTTACGCGGAAGAGGCGCAGGTGCCCCGCATCTGCTTCATCAACAAACTCGACAGAACCGGCGCTTCCTTTGAGCGTTCGTATCAATCCATCCTGAATCGCCTCTCCAAGAAAGCCGTTCGCCTGCAGATTCCCATCGGCGAAGAAGACCACCATGAGGGCGTCGTCGACCTTTTGAAGATGAAGGCCTACTACTTCGAGGGCAACATGGGCAACCAGGTGGTAGAGAAGGAAATTCCCGAGAGTTTGAAGGAGCAAGCGCAGAAATATCGTCACGACCTGGTCGAGCGCATCGTCGAGAACGACGAAGCGATGATGAATGATTATCTCGAAGGCAAGGAAGCGACGCTTGAAGATTTGAAGCGTGTTCTCCGCAAAGCTGTTATAGAAAACAAAATTTTCCCGGTTATGACCGGCTCCGCGCTCAAGAACAAGGGCGTTCAGCTTGTTCTCGATGCCGTTGTCGACTACCTGCCTTCTCCTCTAGACATCCCGCCGGTCAAAGGCACTCATCCTGATACCGGAGAAGAGGTGGTGCGCCACGCATCAGATGAAGAGCCTTTTGCCGCGCTCGCCTTCAAGCTCCAAGCAGACCCCTTCGTCGGCCAGTTGACTTTCTTCCGCGTCTATTCCGGCACAATTGAGGCGGGCACCTATATTTATAATTCCACTACTGGCACCAAGGAGCGCCTCGGCCGCATCGTGCGTCTGCAGGCAGACAAAAGAGAGGATGTGAAAAAAGTTTTCGCCGGAGAAATTGCCGCCGCGGTGGGTCTCAAGGATGCCAAAACCTCGCATACTTTCTGTGATGAAGCCAATCCCATCGCTCTCGACCAGATTAAGTTTCCTGAACCGGTTATCTCGCTTCGCATTGAGCCGAAGACCAAGGCCGACCAGGAGAAGATGGGTATGGCGCTCAAGCGTCTCTCCGACGAGGACCCGACCTTCCGCATCAAGTCCGATGCTGACACGGGCGAGACGGTTATCATGGGCATGGGCGAGCTGCACTTGGAAATTATCGTCGACCGCATGAAGCGCGAATTCAGCGTCGAAGCAAACGTCGGCAAGCCGCAGGTCGCTTACAAAGAAACCATCCAGGGCGAAGCGGAAGTCGAGAACAAATACATCAAGCAGACGGGAGGCAAGGGCCAATACGGTCACGTCAAGATTAAGATTAAGCCGCTTCCTCACTATGATCCGGAGGAGAAGGTGCCGAAGAACGCGCACAGAGAGCCCGGATTCGAATTCATCGACGCGATCAAAGGAGGTGTTATCCCTCAGGAATTTATCCCTGCCGTTGAGAAGGGTATTAAAGAAGCGATGGACAGAGGCATTCTCGCCGGTTACAAGATGACCGACATTTCCGCCGAGCTTAACTACGGTTCTTATCACGATGTGGACTCCTCGGAAATCGCGTATAAGATTGCGGCTTCGCAGGCCTTCCAGGAAGCGGCCAAGAAAGCAAGGCCGGTCATCCTCGAACCTATTATGAAAGTGGAAGTAGTGGTGCCGGAGAAATTCATGGGTGACATTACCGGCAATCTCTCGGGCAAGCGCGGGCAGATTGAAGCGATGGAGGACCGCGGCGACCTGAAAGTCGTCCGGGCCAAAGTACCTCTCTCGGAAATGTTCGGCTATGTCACAAACCTGCGCTCAATGACCGAAGGCCGTGGCTCTTCGACTATGGAATTCGACCACTACGCCGTCGTGCCAACCAACGTCGCGACCGGCATCATCGAAGCTCGCACGGGAGGGAAATAAGGCTTGACTTTATATAAATTTGGGCGTATAATACAGAAAGACTGAAGGTTTGAGGCCTTTGCCTCTGAAGGAGATGTAATGAAAAATTGGCTGCTCGCGTTGTTGTTCGTGCTCGCGTGGTTCGGCGGCCTGGCGTTGCTGGGATATGAGGCCCAGCGTACGCAGGCCGAGAACGCGGCCTGGCAGAAAGCGGTTGAAGAGAGTGCCACGGCGCTCTGGCAGGCAACCGGCGGCGCGGAGTACGACAAGCCACACTTTCCGCTCACGCCAGAAAAGTTCGCGGAGCTGGCGGCAGAATCCGCCGTCCGGGAGAAAAACCAGCGTGACCACATCGAGCGTCTGCAGGGAGAGAACCGGCGGTTCCGGGAGGTCACCTTCCGCCTTGGCGAGGCCATGGACCCCCGTTCAAGGCTGACCGAGCCAATACCCTCGTTGCCGGGGGAGGTATTCCTCCCCCAGAGGTACGACGACGTCAATACGCCGGAGACCCTCGAGGGACTCGTACGGAAGGTCCTGAAGAAGGATTTCTAGTCGGGGCAGCACGGCAGGGCAGGACCAAAGGTCCTGCCCTTTACATTTTTAGGCCTTTTCTATACTATGGCGCTTACGTCTATAAGTGCCATGCTCTTTGAGATCCTCTCAATAAGGTATCGCACTTTTATGACGCGCTTCCAGAACCGGAGAAAGCAATGGTTCTCGCGCGCTTTCTTTGTTTTTGGAAACAAAAATTGACCAATTAACTTTAGAAATAACTTACAAATAAAATGGCAGAATTCGACAGAAGCAAGCCGCACGTCAACGTAGGCACCATCGGCCACGTCGACCACGGCAAAACGACTCTTACCGCCGCCATCCTGAACGTGCTTCACCGCGCTGGCAAGGAGGCGACCGTCAAGGGCGTCGACCAGATTGACAACTCTCCGGAGGAGAAGGCCCGAGGCATAACGATTGCTCTCTCTCACTCCGAATACGCGACCGACGCGCGCCACTATGCGCACGTTGACGCTCCCGGACACGCCGACTACATCAAGAACATGATTACCGGCGCCGCCCAGATGGACGGAGCCATCCTCGTGGTTGCCGCGACTGACGGCGTGATGCCCCAGACCCGCGAGCACATCCTATTGGCAAAGCAGGTCGGAGTGCCGAAGGTTGTGGTCTTCCTCAACAAGTGCGACATGGTAGGAGACAAGGAACTTATCGACCTTGTCGAAGAAGAGGTGAGAGACCTCCTCGACAAGTATGAGTTCGACGGCAAGAATGCCCCGGTCATCCGCGGCTCGGCTCTCAAGGCTCTTGAGGCCACCGGCATCGACGACGAGTGGTCGAAGAAGATTCTTGAATTGACGGACGCTCTCGACACCTACATCCCTCAGCCGGTTCGCGAACTCGACAAACCCTTCCTCATGCCTATCGAGGACATATTCTCGATTGAAGGCCGAGGCACGGTGGTAACGGGCAGAATTGAAAGAGGCGTGGTGAAGGTCGGCGAAGAAGTTGAGATTATCGGTATCAAGGATACGACCAAGACGGTCGTGACCGGCATCGAAATGTTCAACAAATCTCTCTCCGAGGGACAGGCCGGTGACAACGCCGGAGTGCTTCTCCGCGGCACCAAGAAGGAAGACCTTCACCGCGGCCAGGTGCTCGCCAAGCCTGGCTCTGTGACTCCTCACACCGACTTCACTGCAGAAGTGTACGTCTTGAAGAAGGAGGAAGGCGGACGACACACGCCGTTCTTCACCGGTTACAAGCCGCAGTTCTACATCCGAACCACCGACGTTACCGGAGAGGTCGCACTCGCCGAGGGCGTTGAGATGGTCATGCCGGGCGACACGGCGACCTTCACGGTCAAACTCGTGGCACCAGTCGCCCTCGAAGAGCAGCAGCGCTTCGCCATCCGAGAAGGAGGCAAGACTGTGGGCGCGGGCGTTGTGACTAAAATAATCAAGTAAATGGCAAAAGCCGTTCCTTCCAAGAAAAGAGCTTCAAAAAAAGCTTCGGTAGAAGAGGCATCTTCCAGGCTGCGCATACGCGTGCAGGCTTACGAATCGAAGATTCTCGACCTTTCGGTCAAGCAAATCATCGATACCGCCCTGCGCTACGACGCGAAGATTGAGGGCCCGATACCCCTTCCAACCGAGAAGAAAATCTATACGGTGAACCGCGCGGCGTTCGTGTACAAGAATGCGCGAGAACAATTCGAAATGCGAATCCACAAGCGGCTCATCGACATAGTGAATCCTTCCGCTAAGGTTATCGAGGCATTGACCAACATGTCCCTGCCTTCGGGAGTGAACATCGACGTGAAAATGATATGAAAGCCAAGAAAATAAACATGACCCAAATGTTCCTTGCATCAGGCGAAGCCGTGCCGGTAACCTTGGTCATGGCTATTAACGAGGAAGACCTGTCGAAGCTCGCTGACGGTGATAACATCACCGTCAGCGGAATTTCGAAGGGCAAGGGCTTTCAGGGCGTGGTCAAGCGTCACGGCTTCAAGGGAGGCAGACGCTCCCACGGCCAGAAGCACAGCGAGCGCGAGGCGGGCTCCATCGGCGGCGGCGGACGCGCTGGAGGCCGCGTGGCCAAGGGCATGCGCATGGCAGGGCGCATGGGCGGCGACCGGGTCACCGTCAAGAATCTCAAGGTTGTGATGGTCGTCCCCGAGTCGAAGGAAATCTACATCAAGGGTGCCGTGCCGGGACGAAGGGGTTCGCTCGTGGAAATCAAGAAATAACATGGAATCAGCACTCCACAATCTGGAAGGCAAGAAGGTCGGAACAGTAAAACTGCCGGAGAGTATCTTCGGCTTGCGCTGGAATGCCGACTTGGTGAAGCAGGTCGCGGACTCCATTCTCTCTTCGCGAAGAAAGAATGTCGCTCATACCAAGACCAGGGGCGAAGTGCGCGGCGGCGGCAGAAAGCCTTGGCAACAGAAAGGCACCGGCCGCGCTCGCCACGGTTCGACCAGGAGCCCCATCTGGGTCGGTGGAGGCGTTACTCACGGTCCGAGGAACGACAAGAACTTCGAGCGCACCGTTTCGAAGAGTATGCGTGTCAAGGCGCTCTACACGATACTCGCGCAGAAGAACCGCGACGGAGAAATCCTCTTCGTCGACGCCCTCTCTCTGCCGGAGGGGAAGACTCGCGCCGCGGTAAAGGCGCTTAAGAACTTCGAGCATGTCTTCTCGAAGAGGAAGAATGCCCTGGCTATCGCTCTCTCGGCCAATAACACCGATGCGAAGAAAGCCTTCGGCAATCTCGGCAACGTGGAGGTGCTTGAGGCGAGAAATCTCGACCCCATCACTCTTCTCCAGTACAAATATCTGATGATTGAGAATCCGGAAAGGGCGTTGGGGGCACTCCCCAAGATGAAGAAGACAAGAAACCAAAATGTCAAAGCTTAATCTCAAGCCGAATAACGTGCTCTATGGCCCGCGCATTACCGAGAAGGCCGCCATCTCCGCCGACAAGTCGAATGTCTACGTCTTCGAAGTCGCCCCGTCAGCAACCAAAGCCTCGGTGGCCGCTTCGGTGAGAGAAGCGTATAAGGTAACGCCTACCGGCGTAAGAATCGTGAACATGAAGGCGAAGAAAGTCTTCGTCCGCGGCAAGCGGGGAGAAAAAAGCGCGGTCAAGAAGGCTTACGTCGAACTGAAAAAAGGCGACAAAATAGAATTGATTTAAATGAAACACTACAAGCCCACAACCAAATCGCGACGCAATATGTCCGGCATCAACTACCGGCAGTTCGTGACGACCAATGAACCGGAAAAATCTTTGACCAAAGGTTTTTCCAGAGGTAACGGGCGCAATAACACCGGCCGCGTCACTACCCGCCACAAGGGCGGCGGACACAAGCGGCTTTTCCGCGCGATTGACTTCCTCTTCGACAAGCGCGATGTGCCATTTGTCGTAAAAACCGTTGAGTACGACCCGAACCGCTCCGGCTTCATCGGACTGGCCCAGTACAAGGATGGCGAGAAGCGCTATGTTCTCCTTCACAATACGGCGCAGGTTGGCGACGAGAACGTCGTCTCCGACAAGGCACCGATGATTCCCGGCAATAGGATGCCTCTGGGCAACATGTTGGTGGGCACTTTCGTCTACAACATCGAGCTCAAGCAGGGCGGCGGGGCGAAGCTCGCCCGCTCCGGCGGCGATTATGCCGAGATTCTCGCCAAGGACGGCGGCTATGTGGATATAAAATTGCCTTCGACCGAAGTGAGAAAAGTTCCCGTGAACGCCTGGGCGACTATAGGCGAAGTTTCCAATAATGAAAACAGGCTGGTGAAAATCGGCAAGGCCGGACGAAATCGCTGGCTCGGCATCCGTCCGACCGTCCGCGGCACGGCCATGAACCCGGTGGACCATCCGCACGGCGGAGGCGAAGGCAGACAGGGCCGGGGCCGCCGCCGCGCCATTTCCATCTACGGCAAGCCGACCGGCAAGGGCCAGAAGTCCCGCCGTTCGAAGAAATATTCAAACAAGTTTATCGTCAACCGCAGAAGGGTTGGCAAGAAATAGTTTGACCGTAGCCACGTTTCCCTTTACTATCTGGAAGGACGTTTTTCTTTCTGGAGGGACTATGATGAGAAAGTCGGAGTTCCTAAAGCGGGTTCGCGAGGCGGGTGAGGAATACAAGAGGGTCGTAATTGATTCGGGCTTCACCGCGGACCCTCTTCCCTATATCCGCAAACACGGTCTCGTCACCGACGGGCAAACTGACGTTTGTGGAATCGTGAGTCTGCTGCGGACGCTCGATGGGCCAAGGAGCTGCCGCAAGCTCTCACTTGGGGACTTGATTCTCCTCGAGGAAGCATGGGAACGCTTCGATGACCAGCAGCAGGCCGCCGACGCGCTCATGTGCGAGGGCGTGATCTAGGGATGATGTGCGAGGGCGGACCGGTCGGTCCGCCCTTTGCTTTTTCCATAAATTCCTGTAAAGTGGCGTGCGTAAGGTCAAAGACAGCGAGCAGGGGAAACCCAGAAGTCTCGCCGAGATCAAACTCTCTTAGGCCTTATATTTATCAGCTTAGCCAATTTCAAATGGCTATTACACGTGAGAAGAAAGTTCTGATAGTGGACAAACTCTCGAAGGCCTTCAAGTCGGCGACTTCGGTTGTCTTCGTGAACTTCAAAGGTCTCTCGGTGGGGAACACCACGGCTATGAGGAAGGCGCTCAAGGAGAGCGGCATCTCTTACACCGTGGCCAAGAAGAGTCTCACCAGCCGTGCGCTAGATGAAGGCAAGATTGAGGGTAAGAAACCGGAAATGCCGGGCGAACTCTCTCTGGCTTGGGGTGAAGACCTGATTTCTCCCGCCCGCGAAGTCTACAACTTCATGAAAAAGTTCCCCGAGAATCTGAAAATTCTCGGCGGAATCTTCCAAGGGAAGTACGTTGGAGAGGCGGAAGTTCTCGAGATGGCCAAGATTCCGACACTCGTTGTGCTTCGAGGCGAGTTTGTCAACATCATCAACTCGCCAATACAGAGATTTGCGATTGTGCTTAATGAAATTAGTAAAACAAAATGACTGAAAAACTAGAAAAAATACTTAATGAAGTGGGAGAACTCTCGGTACTCGAACTCAATGAGCTGGTAAAAGCTTTTGAAGAAAAGTTCGGAGTCTCCGCGACAGCCGTCGCTGCCGGCCCTGCCGCAGCTGCGGGTCCTGCCGAAGATGAGAAGTCGACTGCCGATGTCGAACTCACTGACAGCGGCGCCAACAAGATTGCCGTCATCAAGGTAGTCAAGGAAGTGCTCGCTCTGGGCCTCAAAGAAGCCAAGGACCTCGTCGATGCCGCTCCCTCCATGCTCAAAGCGGGCATGAAGAAGGAAGAAGCCGCGGAATTGAAGAAAAGGATCGAGGAAGCTGGTGGAAAAGTGACATTGAAATAATAAAACCCGGCCTCTCGAAACAAAAACCGCGCGATTGCGCGGTTTTTGTTTGAGGGTACAATACGGGCATGAATTCCGTTTCGCTTATTTTCGGCTCTGAAGCGAAGGTGAAGATTATGCGCCTTTTCATATTCAATCCGGGTGTGGCCGTACGCTCCTCTGAGGTTGCCCAACGGGCCAAGATTAATCCGGCCTCGGCCCGGCGTGAACTCCACAATCTTTCCAAAGCCGGACTTCTCAAGAAGAAGGGTAAAGGTTTTGCCCTAAATTCCTCCTATATTTATCTGCCGGCCATTGGCAACTTCCTTGTCGACGCGGCGCCCATCTCCGAGAAGGAGATTGTGAAGAGATTGGGCAAGGCCGGCATCTTGAAACTCGTTCTCATTTCCGGCGTATTCCTCCACGACTCTGACGCCAGGGTGGATCTTCTCGTCGCGGGAGACGACCTGAGCCAGGCGAAGCTTAGGCAGGCTGTTGCCGGAATAGAGGCCGAGCTTGGCAAGGAAATCCGTTATGCCGCCTTCGATACGGCCGATTTCCAGTACCGCCTGGGCATCTATGACAAGCTCGTCCGCGACATCCTCGACGGCAGACACCACAAAATTTTGAATAAATTGGGGATTTAACCTGCCTGCCGGCAGGCAGGGCTATCCACAGCACTGAAAAAACCCTTATTGTTAGGTAGTATAATGTTTACATACCCCTTTTAAAGTGGTAATTAACAATTAAGTCATTCTGTCTAGACATATGTTATTAAACACATGGAGCGAAGTATTGAGACTCTCTTTCCAGAACCTCTGGGTGGGAGTAGTCAACTTCGTCCCGAACCTTGTTGTCGCGCTGGTGATCCTCGTTCTGGGCTGGCTCGTAGGAGCTCTCCTCGGCAGGGCTATCGCGCAGGTTGTGAGGTCTCTTAGAGTGGATGAAGCTCTGCGCCGCGCCGGCCTGGAGTCTTTCCTCCGCCGCGGAGGCGTTGACCTTAATTCCGGGGCTTTCCTCGGCGCTTTGGTCAAGTGGTTTGTAATCGTCATGTTCCTGGTTGCGGCCTTCGACGTGCTCGGCCTCTCCCAGGTTAACCTCTTCCTCCAGGAAGTTGTCTTGGGCTACTTGCCTCGAGTGCTCGCGGCGGCCTTGGTCCTCCTGGTTGCGGGAGTTATCGGTGACGTAACCGGCCGCGTGGTCGTTACGGCCGCCCGCACCGCGGGCGTGCATTCCGCTCACTTCGCCGGCGCTGTCGCCAAGTGGGCCATCTGGATCTTCGCGATCCTGGTTGCGCTCTCCCAGCTCGGCATTGCAGCCGCCTTCAGCCAGACTCTCTTCACAGGCATCGTTATCGCTCTCTCGCTCGCCTTGGGCCTTTCCTTCGGCCTTGGCGGACAAGACGCGGCAGGTCGCTTCATCGAGCGACTCCGCTCGGAAATGAAGGGTAACTGACACAGAGGTATTATTCTAGCTAGGTAATACCTTCAAATTGGCAAAACCGCCCCGACGGGGCGGTTTTGCTTTGCCCAAGGGGAAAAGTTGACTTAAACGCTTATTTTCTATACTATATCTCGGCAAGCGTTTTCGACGCTTTTATTTTTGAAATGGCACGTTCATCCTCCAAAGGACCATATGTCGACCCTCGCGTTTTGAAGAAAATCGAGGGCAAGAAGCCGACCGAAACCGGCGTTATTAAGACATGGTCTAGAGCCTGCCAGATTGCTCCGGAGATGGTCGGATTCACCTTCGGGGTCCACAACGGCAAACAGCATATAGAGGTATTCGTCACCGAGGACATGGTTGGACACCGCCTCGGTGAATTTTCGCTTACGCGAAAATTCGTCCGTCATGGAGGCAAGATGCAGAAGGAACTTGAGACCAAGCAGAAAGAAGCCGAGATTACCGCCGCGAAGTCAGCGAAGTCCGCAGCAGATAGTAAGAAGTAAGATTTATGAATCAGGCAAAGGCACAACTCAATAGCTACCGCCAGTCGCCCAGGAAGGTGCGTGTCGTTGCCGACCTGGTGAGAGGCAAGTCGGTGAGCCAGGCCTTGGACATTCTCGCTTTCGTGCCAAAGCGCGCCGGAGAGCCTTTGAGAAAGCTCGTAGCATCGGCTTATGCCAATGCGGGCAAAGCAGAAAATCTTATTGTCAAAGAAATCAAGGTTGATGCCGGAGCCACTCTCTCCCGCCGCCGCCCGCGCTCAAGAGGCATGTCCAATCCCGTGAAGAAGCGCACTTCGCACGTAACAGTAGTACTTTCGGAAAAAAAGTAACATGACACACAGAGTCCATCCATATTCACACCGCCTGGGAGTGCTCCGCGACTGGAAGAGCCGCTGGTTTGCGGCCAAGGGCAAATACAAGACTCATCTCAAGGGAGATGTTCTCATCCGCGAATATTTAGAGAAGAAGCTCCACGGTTTCTATGTCGCGGATATCGAGATTGAGAGAAGCGCCAAGGCCCTTCGCGTCATCATCTCATCTTCGCGCCCCGGCATGATTATCGGCAGACAAGGCGACGGAGCCGACAAACTTCGCCAAGAGCTCAAGAAGATTCTCGAGAAGCATGACCTGCTCGACGAGAAAGTCGATTTGAAACTCGATATCAAAGAGGTGAAGAACGCCGAGGCCAATGCTGCCATCGTCGCCCAGATGGTGGTCGAGGGGCTGGAGAAGCGCCTGCCCTTCCGCCGGGTAATGAAGCAGACCGTCGAGAAGGTGATGGCCAACAGAGACGTCGAGGGAGTGAAGGTGATGCTTGCCGGCATGATTACTTCCGGTATGTCGAGGAAGGAGACGCACAAGAAGGGTCGCATCCCGCTCCAGACCTTGCGTGCCGACGTGGATTACGCCACCAGCCGGGCGAGACTGCCGCTCGGTTCCGTGGGAGTGAAGGTCTGGATATATCGCGGAGAGATTTTCAATAAATAACATGTTATTCCCCAAGAAAGTTAAATACAGGAAGTGGCAGACCATGAGGACGAATAAGGCCAAGCACAACAGGCCTGCCACAAGGGGCGTTACCGTCGCTTTCGGCTCCTTCGGTTTGAAGGCTCTTGCCGGGGCGCGCATCCGCTCGAACCAGATTGAAGCCGCGAGGAAGGTGGTCTCGCGCTCGGTAGGCAAGACTGGCCGCTTCTGGATTAGAATTTTCCCCGACATGCCTTATACCTCGAAGCCAGCGGAAGTGAAGCTCGGCAAGGGCAAGGGCGACCTCCAGGGCTATGTGGCGCCCGTACTGCCGGGGAGGATTCTCTTTGAGGTTGACGGTATTCCAGAAGCAACCGCTCGCGAGGCGTTGAGGAAGGCGGGCACGAAGCTGCCGCTTAAGACCAAAGTAGTGGCCAGATAATTTATGAAAAAGACTACTTACAAAGGCAAACCGAAAACCGACCTCGTCAAAGCGCTCTACGAGCAGCGCGAAATCCTTTCGAAGTTCCGCTTCGGCGCCGCCGGCTCGAAGACTCGAAATGTCAAAGAGGGCCAAGCGGCAAGGAAGGAAATTGCCCGCATAATGACAGAATTAAATGCAAACAAATAATTCAACAAAGGGAAAAGTGCTCAAGGGAACGGTCGTCTCCGACAAGATGAAGGATACCGTTGTCGTGCTCGTGGAACACTACGAGAAGCACAAGAAATACGGCAAGTTTGTGAAAAGCGGCAAGAAGTTCAAGGCCCATGACGCCGGAAATACCAGAAAGGTCGGCGAGAAGGTCGAGATCAGGGAATGCGCGCCGATTTCGAAGGATAAGCATTTTGTAGTAATATAATTGTTTTTCAATATTATTTAAAAACAACATGATTCAGCCGCGAAGCATAGTGCAAATAGCAGACAACTCGGGCGCCAAGCTTGGCCGCGTCTTCAAAGTGCTCGGCTCTTCGAAGAAGCGCTACGCGCAGCTGGGGGAGCTCGTGGTGCTCTCGGTGCAGAAGGCCGAGCCCCGAAAGCAGGTCAAGAAGAAGGACGTGCTCTTCGGTGTGGTGGTGAGACAGAAGGCGCCCTTCCGCCGCTCGGACGGCACTTACGTGCGCTTCGACGAGAACGCGGTCGTCATTCTCGACAATGCCAAGAAGGAGCCCTTGGCCGGACGCGTCTTCGGCCCCGTGCCGAGAGAGGTGGGGGAGGCAGGATTCCAAAAAATTATTTCCTTAGCGCCGGAAATCGTATAAATTTATGCACGTAAAGAAAGGCGACAGCGTAATAGTGCTCGCGGGCAAGGACAAGGGAACTGTCGGCAAGATTCTGCGCGCCTTTCCCAAAGAAAATAAAGTTCTGGTTGAGGGCGTGAACGCGAAGAAAGTTCACGAGAGGGGAAAGAGCAAGGGCAAGGGCCAGATTATCGAGAAGAATTTTCCGATTCACATTTCTAACGTAAAACTTCATGGCAAGTCTTAAAGAAAAAACGAAAAAGATGCCGGGATACAAGAATCCCATGCAAGCGCCGCGGCTCATGAAGGTCGTGGTCTCCGCCGGCGTGGGCTCCTTCAAAGACAAGAACAAATTCAAGATTGTCGAAGACCGTCTGGCGCGAATTACCGGACAGAAGGCCGCGCCGAGAGGGGCAAAAGTCTCTATCGCCACTTTCAAAAGTCGCGAAGGCGACGTGGTGGGCTACCAGGCGACGCTCCGCGGCAAGAGGATGCACGACTTCCTTGAGAAGCTGATTCACATCGCTCTGCCCCGCACCAAGGACTTCCGCGGCATCCCGCTCTCCGGCGCCGACGAGATGGGGAACTATACTCTGGGCGTGAAGGAACACACTATTTTTCCCGAGACTTCGGACGAAGAATTGAAAGATGTGTTCGGCTTCGCCGTGACTATCGTCACCACCGCCAAGAGTAAGGACGAAGTAATCAAGTTCATGACGCACCTCGGCTTCCCGTTTAAGAAATAATGTGTTAGAATCTCTCGGCTCTTATGGCAAAAACATCAGTCATCGCAAGAAGTAAAAAGAAGCCCAAGTTCTCCACTCGGGCTACTAATCGTTGCTTCCGCTGCGGCCGGGGGCGCGGCTACATGAGAGACTTCGACATTTGCCGCATCTGTTTCCGTGAGCTTGCGAACGAAGGCAAGATTCCGGGCGTCAAGAAGGCCTCCTGGTAAATTTATGGACCAAATCTCCAACTTCATCATCCAGATCAAGAACGCGGGCCTCGCCGGACACGAGAGTGTTGCAGTCCCTTATTCGAAGCTCAAGGAAGCCATAGCTCAGGTGCTGAAGAACGAGAAATTCATAAAAGATTTCGAAGTTAAAACCGCCAAGGGCAAAAATGTTCTCGAGGTGAGTCTCCTTTCCGAAAACAGGATTCCGAAAATCAACGGCGTTCAAAGAATTTCCAAGCCCTCAAAGAGAATCTACAAGAAAGCGGGCGAAATGCGCCCGGTAAAGAACGGCTACGGCGCTCTCATCGTTTCAACTTCGGCCGGAGTGATGTCGGGCCGTGACGCCAAGAAGCAGAAGCTCGGAGGCGAAGCGCTTTTCTCCATCTGGTAAACAAAAATATGTCACGCATAGGCAAAAAAGGAATAACGCTTCCCGAAAAAACCGAAATAAAAGTTTCGGGCGGACTCATTTCCGTCAAGGGTCCTCTGGGCGAGCTCTCGCGCCCGCTTCATCCCGTGATTGAGGTGAAGGTGGAAGGCAATCACGTCTCGCTTACGCCGAAGAAAGAAACTCTGGAATCCAAAGCGCTCTGGGGAACCTACGCTTCGCACATTTCCAACATGGTTTCGGGGGTGAACAAGCCGTTTGAAAAGAAGCTTATTCTCGAGGGCATCGGTTACAAGTCGGAGGTCAAGGGTGACAAAATCGTTTTCGCTCTCGGCTTCTCCCACCCGGTCGAAGTGGCGATACCGGTAGGACTCAAAGTGACGGCCGAGAAGAACAACATCATCGTGTCCGGCTCCGACAAAGAGATGGTCGGAGCTTTCGCCGCCAATCTTCGCGCGCTGAAGAAGCCGGAGCCCTACAAAGGCAAGGGCATGCGCTACCACAACGAAGTAATCGCGAGAAAGCAGGGTAAAAAATCGACTTAAGATTTTTTAAAATCATGAACAAGCAATCAGCCAGAGACAGGAAGAGAAAGAAAATCCGCGCTAAGATTTCGGGCACGGCTCTCCGTCCGCGCCTTTCTGTCTTCAAATCAAATACCGCCGTTTACGCGCAGCTTGTTGATGATGCAGCCGGCAAGACTCTGGCTTCGGCCAAGGGGACCGATGCCGCTAAAGTAGGCAATGAAATTGCCAAGGCGGCATCGGTCAAAAAAATCAATTCAGTCGTTTTCGACCGCGGGGGTTACGTTTATACCGGCAAGGTGCGTGCTCTGGCCGAAGCGGCGCGCGAGGGAGGACTCAAATTTTAATTTATGGAAGAAAAACAAACACCAGGAGCTGTTACGGCAAATACTCAGACGGGTCAAAAGCATACTTCCGACAGGCGGGAACGCCGGCCGGGACGGCGTCCTGCCCGCAGGGAAGCGCGCATCAAGCCGGAATTCGACCAGAAAATTGTTTCCATGCGCCGGGTAACCCGCGTTATGGCTGGAGGCAGGCGCTTCAGCTTCTCGGTGGCGCTCGTGGCCGGTAACAGGAAGGGCCAGGTGGGCGTGGGCCAGGGCAAGGCGACAGACACGCCTGTCGCCATCGAGAAGGCCTTCCGCGACGCCAAGAAGAACATGATTACCGTCAATACGACCAATACAATGTCCATCCCGCACGACACCGAGGCCAAGCACGCCTCCTCCTGGGTGAAAATCAGGCCGGTAAGAGGCAAGGGCATCCTCGCCGGCAGCTCCGTGCGAACAGTGCTTGAACTCGCGGGCCTGAAGGAGATAGGAGCGAAGCTCATGTCCAGGAGCAAGAACAGTGCCAACAATGCCTACGCCGCGGTCAAAGCACTGAAGAAGCTCGAAACCACCAAGCTCAAAAGCTGGCACAAATAGTTCGACTACGCTCACTATAAATAACATGCAGTTCCACACGCTCAAAAGAAAAACTCCGAACAAAACTTCCCGCCAAGTCGGGCGCGGCGGCACGCGCGGCAAGACCGCAGGACGCGGCACCAAGGGTCAGAACGCCCGCGCCGGTCACAAGAATCGTCCAGAGCTCCGGGATGTCATTAAGCGCGTGCCGAAGCTCCGCGGCCGCGGCAAGTCTTCCCTTAAATCTTTCCAGCCCAGACTTACCGGCGCCACTCTCAAAGAAAAGCTGGCAGCTAAAAGCTAAAAGCTGTAAGCTACACTCATGTCCAAGGTCTTAGAGAAACTCCAGTTTATTTTCGGAGACCCGACGTTGCGCAGGCGCATCTTCTTCGCGCTGGGACTTCTCGCCGTGGCTAGAATCTTCGCCGTCATCCCCATCCCGGGCATTGATGTGCTCCGGCTCCAGTCCCTTTTCTCCGGCAGCGAGTTTCTGAGTCTTCTCAATATCTTCTCGGGCGGCGGTCTCTCGAATCTATCGATAGTCATGCTTGGCGTCGGCCCCTACATCACGGGCTCCATCATCATGCAACTCATGACGGTCATGTCGCCGAAGCTCAAGGCGCTGTATCAGGAAGAGGGCGAGGCAGGCAGGAAGCGTTTCGCGCAGTACTCACGGCTCCTCACAGTACCTCTGGCCCTTCTCCAGGGATACGCCTTTATCAAGCTTCTGCAGAATCAGTCGGTTCTGCCGCCATTATCTTTCACCCAGCTCGGGGTGGACCTTCTTATAATTGTCGCGGGCTCGATGCTTCTTGTCTGGATAGGCGAGCTTATAACGGAATTCGGCATCGGCAACGGCGTTTCGCTCATCATCTTCGCAGGCATCGTGGCGCGTTTGCCGGCCACTCTCTCGCAACTAACATTTACCTTCGATGCCTCGCAGCTGCCAATATATCTCGCGGGGCTCGCGGTAGCACTCCTTGTCACCTTCGGCGTGGTTGTGGTGACGGAAGCGGAGCGGCCGATACCCATTACCTATGCCAAGCAGGTTCGCGGCGGGAAATCCTACGGAGGTCTCTCAACCTATCTTCCCTTGCGAGTGAATCAGGCTGGCGTTATCCCGATAATCTTCGCTCTCTCGCTTCTCCTTTTTCCCCAGATGATTTTCCAGTTCCTCTCGCAGTCCAATGTCTCAGCTGTTTCCGGCCTCTCCAGCTTCTTCCTCGGCCTTCTCGCCAATACCTGGTTCTACACCAGCGCTTACTTTGTCCTGGTAGTGCTCTTTACCTACTTCTACACGGCAGTCACCTTCGACCCCGACCAGATTTCGACCAATTTGCAGAAGACGGGAGCCTTCATTCCCGGCGTGCGACCCGGACTTTCTACCGCTGATTACATTTCACGAGTGCTGACGCGCCTCACTCTCGTCGGCGCGCTCTTCCTTGGCGTTATCGCTATTTTGCCTCTTATATTGCGTTCTATTACCGGCATTCAGTCGCTTGCCATCGGCGGCACGGCGCTTCTCATCGTGGTGTCGGTTGTCATTGATTTGGTAAAAAAGATAGACGCGCAGATTTCGGTCCGCGAATATTAATTTCTTTTGGGTTTATAATGATTGTGTGCTACAAACAATCATTTTCATCGGTCGGTCGGGGTGCGGCAAGGGGACTCAGGCCGAACTTTTCAAAAATCGCATCAGAAAGTTCGAGCCAGACCTGCCTGCCGGCAGGCAGGTTCTCTACGTCGAGACGGGCGAGCATTTCCGCCGCTTCTTGCGCGGGGAAAACTTCTCTGCGAAGCTTTCCAAGAAAATTTATGAAGTTGATGAGCGCCAGCCGGACTTCCTGGCCTGTTACATGTGGTCGCACATACTTTTAAGCGAGCTTGATGCCGACATGCACCTAGTCTTCGACGGGGCGCCGCGGGCGCTCGATGAGGCGGAGATTCTCACTTCGGCCCTGAAGTTCTACGGCCGGGATAAGCCGGCCGTGATTTACATAAATGTTTCGCGGGAATGGTCCGAGAAGCGGCTCCTGGCGCGCGGCCGGGCCGACGACGTCAATCTCTCGAGGATAGACAAGCGCCTCGACTGGTTCGACAAGGACGTCATGCCGGCGGTTGAATATTTCCGCGCAAACCCGTATTATCGCTTCTTCGAGATAAACGGCGAACAAACCATAGAAGAGGTGCACGCCGAGATTATCGCGTCGCATGACTATTCGGCTTAAAAGCGAAAAAGAAATAGAAATCTTGAAAGAAGGCGGGCGAAGGCACGCCGAAATTTTGCGTCTCCTCGCCGAGATGGTCGAGCCGGGTGTTTCCACTCTGGCACTTGAAGAAGAGGCACTCGCGCTGGTTAAGGCGGGCGGGGATAAACCCGCCCATTTGGGTTACACGCCCGCGGGAGCGAAGAGGCCCTTCCCGGCGGCACTTTGCATTTCCATAAACGACGAGATTGTCCACGGCATACCCAACGAGACACCGAAGGTGCTGAAGCAGGGCGACGTTGTGGCCATCGACCTCTCGGTAATTCACCAGGGGCTTTTTACCGACTCGGCCATCACCGTGCCGGTGGGAGCGGTAGACGATGAAGCGCGCGAATTGCTCAAGGCGACGAAGCGGGCGCTTGAAGCGGGTATTGCTGCCGCGAAGCCCGGCAACCACACAGGCGACATTGGCTTCGCCATAAGCAAGGTTGTGAGTGAGACGAGGTTTTCTCTGGCGGAAGATTTGGTCGGCCACGG
Organism: Candidatus Zambryskibacteria bacterium RIFCSPLOWO2_02_FULL_51_21; assembly: GCA_001824255.1. Lineage (GTDB taxonomy): Bacteria > Patescibacteriota > Minisyncoccia > Phycocordibacterales > Zambryskibacteraceae > UBA5004. Next base: position 341,140 of record MHWQ01000002.1, on the reverse strand, counting down.
TCTGGGCTATGCTCTCCATGAAGAACCATACGTGCCGAATGTCGGAAGGAAAGGGGAAGGGGAGAAACTGGTGCCGGGCATGGTCCTGGCCATAGAACCCATGGTAAACGCAGGCAGGGGCGGCATACGGCAGATGAAGGACGGCTACACTATAAAGACCAGAGACGGCTCTCGGAGCGCCCATTTCGAACACACGGTGGCTATTACCGAAAAAGGCAACATAGTTTTGACACTTGACAAATAGATACGGTTGTGCTAAGATGGAAAAAGATTAGCCCAAGGAGGCTTACATGAGTCTGTATTGGCGAGTCACATTGTGGCTCGATAAGCACGAGAGAGCGTTTCTGGTGGCGCTGACGATTATCGCGTTCATCGCCCTACTCGAGTGTGTCACGCACTACCTTTAAGCCCGCCAGGGAAGCCCGCCCATGCTTCACCTGGGCGGGCTTTTCTGATAAGATGAGTTTTCCATGATCAAGCATTTTAAAGAAGAACAAACATTCGTCCTGATTAAGCCGGATGCCGTACAGAAGGGATTGATTGGTGAAATCATAAAAAGGTTTGAACAGAGAGATTTGAAAATTGTGGCCCTGGAAATGTTCCAGCCAACTGCGGAACAAATTGATGCCCACTATCCAAAAGACGAAGCTTGGATTACTCGTCTGGGTGAAAAAAGTCTTAGTACTTACAAAAAATACGGTATTGACCCAGTGCCGCTTGTGGGTAGTGATGACCCGGCTAAAATTGGTCCGATGGTACGCAGCTGGGTAATTGACTATCTGACTTCGGCTCCCTTAGTTCGAATGATTGTACAAGGGCTTCACGCCGTAGATACGGTAAGGAAAATTGCCGGACCGACACTGCCATTCCAGGCCGATATGGGTACTATCAGAGGTGATTTCTCTATTGACTCTCCAGCTCTTGCGAATGCCGAGAAACGGGCCGTGATGAATCTTGTCCATGCTTCTGAAACTGCCGAGGAGGCGCAACATGAGATTCAACACTGGTTCGGCAAGAATAAGGTGTTGACCTACAAACGTTTTGGCGTTGATGCGTAAAGGTATTTTGGAGTAGCGTTTTTTGACGAAGCAACAAAGCCACGAGTACGGAATATTTTGGACCCTTCGTCTATATATTATCAACAAGAAAAAGTTTTCTCGCACGTTATAATAGTGGCAGGGTTATTTGAGGTATTATCTAGCTAAAACATTTTCAGGGAGTCGTATGTCTCTCTGCCTCTCGGGGCACAGAGCTGACACCCACCTAGTTTAGAAACTAGGGTATACCAAAATAACCCTAACGGAAATCCCGACTTCGGTCGGGATTTCCGTTTATGCTAGACTTATTCAATGAGAAAAAATAATTTCATACTGTTCCTTGTCCTTTTTCTCGCGATAATTACCACAGCGTTACACTTTCTGGCCGGCGAATTATATTTGTACTGGACTTATTGGTGGTTCGACTGGATGGTACATTTCCTGGTCAGTTTTGCGGGCGGACTCGGGCTATATTGGGGACTTTTTCTTTCCGGTATTATTTTTCGCGGCGCGCCGAGGAAAAAAATTTTTGCCGTGCTGGCGGTTTTCCTGCTGGTTATGGCCGTGGGGATAGGATGGGAAATTTTTGAATACGTAAACGGCATTACCGACGCTGTCGAAGCCAAGTATTATCTAGACGTTATGCATGACCTTCTATCTGACGCCGTTGGCGCACTTCTCGCGGTGTTTATTGGAATAAAGCATAATCCTTCCGTTTCTATGTTAAAATAATACTTTAGACTGTTCTCACAAAGGAGGAGGAGTTGTCTCTAATCATCAGTTCGGATTTCTTTTGTTTTCTCGAAGCGCTGGCTAAAAAGCCGGACGGCAAACCTCTATGTTTCTACCAGAGTGATATGGACTTTCTCTACGTCATTTGCGGAGATGGTCCGTGTTCCGACTGGGGTCGGCTAAGTATCGGCCAAATGATTTTCCAGGGAGTGGATGTCATTCGTAAGATGTGGCCGGAAGACTGTGTCGACAGCGACAGCTTCGCCGGACTTGAAATCTGGGGAGGGGTCCAGAATTTCCTGAGCCACAACTACAGGTCTGCGCTCAAGGAAAAATACGCCGAATACCAGCAGCAGCACAATGCTCACGAATGGAAAACGCAGGTATCGGAGATTATCGATTTCCTGATCGCCGACAAGCGCGGGTTGTCGAAGTCTATCTGGCCGGTTTGGCAAGAGAGGGTAAGGAGAGCTCTTTCCGAACAATGTCCAGAAGTCCACATCCCACTCCTGCCACTCTGAATCAAAACGGCCGACTTGCGTTGGCCGTTCGCTCTTACTTCACAGTTTCAATAATCTTCCTGAAAGTTTCGGGGTTGTTTTGTGCTAAGCCGGCGAGAATTTTTCTGTCCAAAGCGATGCTATGCTTTTTCAAAAGTGGAATGAACTTGGAGTAGGAGAGGCCCTCGGCCTTGAGCAATGCCGACATGCGGACGTTCCAGAGGCGGCGGAAGTCGCCCTTCTTGTCTTTCCTGTGCGCGAAGGCGTAGACGCCGGCATGGACGATGGCTTCGTTTGCCATGCGCTCCTTCGATTTCCTGCCGTGGCGGTAGCCCTTAACCTTCCTGAGAATATTTCTCCTCGACTTAAGCGCGTTTACTCCTTTCTTTACTCGAGTCATGTTACTTTATATTAACTAGATATCTGGAAGCAGATTTATTCGAAATATGAAATTCCGACGAGCGGTTCTTGGCCGATTTCGCCGGTCGCCTGTCCTTGGCGTTGAAGTGGTTCTGGCCGGCCTTCCTCGAAAGGAGTTTGCCGGACTTGGTCACCTTGATTCGCTTTGAATATGACTTATTAGTCTTCATAGCAGGGCTCTATAATACGGATTTATCGAGGTTTGTCTAGCCTGCCTGCCGGCAGGCAGGGCCGTTGGGTTAGGCCCGTTCGATGAGGCAACTCATGCCCTTCGGGCTCTTCCTGGCTGGGTCGGCAATCTTGTAGTCCACGGAGATGAGCTGGAGCATGCGCTCAATCCTCTCTTTGAGGAATTTCTCGTCCATGTACTTGGAGCGGCCGGGGAGGAAGAGGTCCACCCGCACCCTGTTGCCCTCGGTAAGCCACTTCGAAGCCGACTTAGCCTTGAGCATGAGGTCGTGGTCGCCGGTGCCGAGCTTCACCTGCACGGTTTTGACCTCCGAGGAGCGCGGCTTCTTAGAAGCTTTCTGTTTCTTGTTCTCCTCGTAGAGCCACTTGCCGAAGTCGGCGATTCTCGCTACCGGCGGGGTGGCGCTGGGAGAAATTTCTATGAGGTCGAGCTGATGTTCAGAGGCCGCCCTGATGGCTTCTGAGAGCGTGAGGACGCCTAGGTTCTCCCCTTGGGGCCCGATGACGCGTAGTTCGCGTGCGGAAATCCTATGGTTGATGCGAGGTTCTGGCAACTTCTGTGTATAACTTATATTGACGTTTATTATATGCTATTAACACATGGAATACAAACACAATCCGCCGACCCTGCACGAGTTGAGAGCAACGCTTACGGCGCTTGGCCACGGGCAATACCGGACGCACCGCTCGGTCCTGACCAGGTCCGAAAGGTTCGCCGTCTTCATACATAAAATAATCGGCTCACTCGGGTTCTTCTTCATCATCCTCGTCTGGACTATTGTCTGGCTTGCCTGGAACATGCTCGCTCCGGTCGAAGTGCGCTTCGACCCCGGGCCAGCTTTCGTCATTTGGCTCTTTGCTTCCAACATTCTCCAGCTTATTCTCTTGCCCATTATCATGGTCGGACAAAATATAGAAGGCAGGGCCGCGGAATGGCGCGCCCAGAAGGATTTCGAAGTGGACCGCCGGGCTCAACAGGAAATCGAAGTGATTATCGCACATCTCGAAAATCAGAATGAACTACTGCTCGAACTTTTCCGTAAGATAGACAGGAAGTGATTCGTCTCACATTGCGAGGGCGAATTACTAGCTAACGCAAATCTATGGCATCACGCAAACAGCGGGAAGCGGCCCGCCGCAATATCAAGAAAGCGCAGGCGGCGCGCCGGGCGAGGTCCTCTATGAACAGCCGCGAATCTTAAAAGTGACAATGAAAACCCCGGCTAATGCCGGGGTTTTCATTGTCGGGCAAAATTTATATAAAGGAATATACTTACAATAGACTTGCTCAAGGAGGGACATATGCCTCAGATTGGTGGTTCGAGAGATTTGCGTAGCTCGGCTGCCGCTATGGTGACGTGTTTCTCTGTCCAGCTGAACGGCAGGCACGCCAGCGTTCTCGACAACATCTGCGAGGAAGTCGACAACTTCTTCGTGGAAGTGGAAATGGTTCTCGGGGGAGAGATGAGCCCTTGCGAATCATACAACATGGCGATGCGGGCGCTCGCCAACCGGAACATGACGAAGAAGGATTTGTTCCGGATCGCCAGCCGGTATCGGGCGCTTGTTTACGACCACCAGGCGGCCTTTTCCGACAAGGAATTTGAGGAGGTCATCTCACTCATCAGATTTCTCACGTCGGTAAGCCAGCTTGACGCCGAGAACTACGGGCAGTTCGCGTACAAGCAGATTCAGGAACAGACGGGAATTTCTTAAGTGTGGGCACAAAC
>MHWQ01000002.1:326546-336504 GCA_001824255.1 Candidatus Zambryskibacteria bacterium RIFCSPLOWO2_02_FULL_51_21 | reverse complement strand
GCCGTTCTCGCGTCTGCTATACTGGAATCACATGGAACACGAGACATTCTGGACCCTCTTTACCGACGTCGCGCATTGGGAGTTCGAACTTTTCCTCATCTTCCTTTTTGATGTATTGGTGGGAATCCTTGTCTGGCCGCGGGTGAGGAAATTTCTCCTGCATCACAAATCCGACGACGAGCGCATTGTCGAACTCGAGAGAAGGGTCGAGGAACTTTCGGGATAAAGCAAAACCGCCCCGGTCGGGGCGGTTTTGCGAACGAGTCGAGTGGAGGTGGGGAGAATGAGCTCCCGTCCATGAGGATGCGCGATATGGTTCTACAAGCTTAGAATGATTTTGTTTCTCGAGCAACTGGCTAGAAATCAGACAAAACACCAGAAGCTCCAAGCTCTAAGTTTGGTCCAGACGTGAGCGCCATCTGGATTACAACCCGACAAATGAAGCGTCTTCATGCTTATGCCGGGTTACTCGGCACGAAGACGTAACGCTACGCGAGTTTAAGCTCGAACGTATGCGAAATCAAAGTCGTTTGCCGTAAAATACGGCGAAACTGTTGACCTTGCCTGTGCGACGTTTGAGTCTGCACTTGAATTTTCTCGAAGTTTAAGGAGTTACGAGAGCTCCGCCTGCGCATACCGGGCTGTCCACGTGTCAAAACTGACACCCCCGTATGGATAATTCAATTTACAAAGAACGATTAATGTCTCTTTCAGTCTGACGCTTCTTTATCGCCTGGCGCTTGTCGAATTGCTTCTTGCCCTTCGCGATTGCGACGTCAACCTTGAGAAATCTGCCCTTATTATACACCGAGAGAGGCACGATTGTCAATCCTTTCGTCTGCTCGGCATCTCTCAATTTCTCAATCTCGTCCTTGGAGAGGAGAAGCTTTCTCGCTCTTGTTGCGTCGTAGTCCTGGGGTGCGTTCTTGGGCTGATAGGGAGGGATGTCGGCGCCTATGAGGTAGGCCTCTCCGCCCCTGACCGCTACAAACGAGCCGGCCAAGCTAATCTTGCCGTTCCTTATACTCTTGACCTCATTTCCTTCAAGTTCCAGGCCGGCGGAGAACTTCTCGAGGACCTCGTAGTCGAAGAAAGCTTTTCTATTGTTGGCAAACTGCGTCATATCTTATTATAATGCGTCAGATGAACGAGCAACTCAAGAAGACCAAAAGAATCATCATCCGCCCTCCCAGGCAGGGCGGGGGCATGCCGCCGACGAGAAACCCATTCATGCAGGGCCTCTTGGCGCTTGTCATATTCCTCATACTCGTTTCCGGCTACTCGCTTATCTCCGGCCTCTCTTCCGGCAAGAAAGAAATTCCTCTCTCGGAACTCGCAAGTGAGATAACATCTGGCAACGTCTCGGCTATCAGAGTGGACGGCGATAGTCTGGAAGTGACGTACCGGAACGGCGACGAAAAAATTTCCAAGAAAGAGACCGGTACGGCGCTGACCACCACGCTCAGGAATTACGAGGTGCCCGCTGAGGCGCTCGCGAGGGTGAAGATTGACGTCAAGAGCAATCAAGGCGCCTTCTACTGGATTGCCTCGCTCGCGCCGATTCTTCTGCCGATATTCTTCGTAGTCTTTTTCCTCTGGTTTCTCTCGCGGCAGGTTAAGGGCGCCGGCATGCAGGCCTTCACCTTCGGCCAATCCAAGGCGCGGCTGACGCATCCCTCCGACAAATCGCAAAAAGTAACTTTCAAAGATGTGGCCGGCGCGCGCGAGGCCAAGGAGGAGTTGCGCGAGATTGTGGACTTCCTGAAGAATCCGAAAAAGTTCCTCGACATCGGCGCGAGGATTCCAAAGGGCATTCTCCTCATGGGTTTGCCGGGAACTGGCAAAACGCTTCTGGCACGGGCAGTCGCTGGAGAAGCCGGCGTTTCCTTCTTTTCAATTTCCGGTTCGGAATTCGTGGAAATGTTCGTGGGCGTTGGCGCTTCGCGCGTGCGAGACCTCTTCGACCTTGCCAAGAAGGCGGCGCCGGCTATCATCTTCGTTGACGAGATTGACGCGGTGGGGCGCGTGCGCGGCACCGGTGTCGGCGGCGGCAACGACGAGAGGGAACAGACTTTAAACCAGATACTCGTCGAGCTCGACGGCTTCGAACCGAACGAGAAGGTGATTGTCATGGCGGCGACGAACAGGCCGGACGTGCTTGACCCGGCGCTTCTGCGTCCCGGCCGCTTCGACCGTCGCGTTACTCTTGAACTGCCGGACAGGAAGGATAGGGAAGAGATTCTCGTAATTCATGCCAGGAAGAAGCCCTTTGCCGAAGACGTACACCTGCCGCTCATTGCCGAGAGGACGCCGGGCTTCTCGGGCGCCGACCTCTACTCGCTTATGAACGAAGCGGCAATTCTTGCGGCGCGCGAGAATCGAACCAAGGTTTCGCAATTCGATTTAATCCGCTCCATTGAGAAAGTGATGCTCGGGCCGGAAAGAAAGAGCCACGTCCTCTCGCAGAAGGAGAAAGAACTCACGGCTTACCACGAAGCAGGGCACGCGGTGGTAGCCTCGGTACTTCCGTACGCCGACCCGGTGCACAAAATTTCCATAATTTCGCGCGGCCGCGTGGCGGGCTATGTGATGAAGTTGCCGCTTGAGGACAGGAAGCTCCAAAGCAAGAAAGAATTTCTCGACGACATCGCCGTGGGACTCGGTGGATACGTAGTGGAGAAAGCGCTTTATGACGATATTACTACGGGACCCTCGAACGACTTGCAGGTGGCGACGGCGCTCGCGCGCGACATGGTGACGAAGTACGGCATGTCGGAGAAGATGGGCCCCATCGCGCTTGAAGTGTCCTCCGGCCGGCCGATCTTCGGCGTGGGCGTCGGGGACAAAGAATATTCCGAGAGAGTGGGTGCGGAGATAGACGCGGAAGTCTCGCGCATTATGAATGAGGGTATGCAGAAAGTGGAGAAGATTATCAAAGAGCACAAGAAAGTGCTCAACGCCATCGCGGCGCGCCTCGTGGAGGTGGAAACCATCGAGCAGAAAGAATTTGAAGAGCTTCTGGTGGCGCACGGCATTAAACCGAAGAGGAAGAAGGATATCGAGCATCAGAAATAAATGTAAAAGCCCCGACACTTTCGTGTCGGGGCTTGGCTTGAGGCCGGGGAGGGTACTATCTATCGAGGCCGCCGTCCCGGATGTTCTTCTCAGTGTTCTTGATGATCTCCTTGATTCTAGAGAGATTACCGCCAGCCGCGACCTCGCGTTCGATGAGGGCGTACGCTTGCTCGCGGGTGACGAGTCGCGCGAGTCTGTTGCCGCAACCTGCGTTGTCGATATTGACCACAATCAGTTCGGTCGCGATATTGCCGCCGGCGCCCACGAGGAGGCGGACAATCTGGACCTGTCCGGCGGGATTGCAAATCGCGTAGACGGCACCAGTCGTGACCGGCGTGCCGTCGGTGGCGGAGGTCGCAAGGACCATTCCGCCGTACTCGCCACGGACATAGCGGTCCGCGTCTGTCTTCGGCACTTCGGCGCATCCGACTGTGGAGAGGCAGAGGACCGCAACAACCACGACGCAGAGCAGGTTTTTCATACAGTCTCTCCTTAGAAAGAATTAGGGGTTGCCAGTGGCATGTCCTGCTGAACTATCTTTGTATATCTTAGCATACTTCAATCTTTTTGTCAAGCACAAATTTGGCATAACAAAGCCCCGCCATTTGGCGGGGCTTTGCTAAAGAACAGAGAAACTTAACTTATGCCATCTGGCCGCAGGACCTGCACATGCTCTTGTGGGTGAAGACTTCGTAAAGAGCGGACAGGCCGACAAGGATGTAAACAATCACCATGAGGGTCGCCGGCAGGTAATTGCCGAGACCGTAGCCGAAGGCCTCGAGTCCCCAGTTGAGGCCTCCGATGATGAGGAGGATGAACGCAATCTTATGCATGTTTTGTTGGTTAACGATTAAGGGTTTTAAGCCCTTCCTATATTGTAACTCGCTACGGCCGGGCGGTGTGCTTAGTTATTCACAGCTTCGGAAGCGGGCTTCACCCCAGCGTTGGCCATCGAGACCGCTTTCATTATGGCGTTCTTGACCTCTTCGGGATGCGGAATCTGGCGGAAGATGAATTCCTTCTCCGAGGCAGCGGTCTGCACCAGGATGTCGCCGTAATGAAGTGTCGTCGGCATTATCCCTTTCACCAAGACGGTGATGTCCTGGATGCGGTAGATATGGAGTTCGGAAACCTGCCGGTCGAAAAAGCCGTTCTGTGTGCGCTCGATGATGCGTTTGTTCGTCACCACGACGGTGTTCAAGGTATACATGGCGAGGTAATAGAAGGCGAAGAGCCACAGGGCCATGTAATAGACAGTCGCGAGGAAAAGGATGAGGCCGAAGTAGCTGGAACTTACGACGGCAGAATAGAATATGAGGAAAACTAAGACGGGCACTAAGGCAAAGAAGCTTATGGTACTTACCGGCACGAGAGCTATGAAAGGATGCTTACGCAAAAGGAGTACTACTTCCTCGCCTTTCCCCTGGCCTTCGAAGCTTCTACTTGATTCTCTGAAGACGGCGATGATGCGTTCAATCATGAGAATAAGGAATTAAAGTCGAAGCGCGCGGCGAAGACCAAACTTATGCCGAAGAGCACGACCGAGCCGAGGAAGAAAGCGGCCGCGAAGCGCTTGGGCTGGACGCCGATGCCGAAGCGCGTGAGGTGGTAGAAGATGACGAAAGTCGCGCCCCAGAAGACGAGATAGAGGAGAGCCATCACCAGATTAAAGGCGGCTTGCATAACTTTAATGGTAACACTTTTGTCCTCACGAGTATTTTTCTAGTGAAAAATCTCGCGAGCCCCACTCGGCACCTTCGTGCCTGCGCGTCGGACAAGTGCTCCGCACTTGTCCGCCTGCCACGATTCGAACGTGGGACCCTCGAGGTATAAGCTCGATGCTCTAACCAGCTGAGCTACAGGCGGATGCAGAAGTAATATAGCAAAAACTACACGAATTTTCTCTTTGTTCGGCGGAAGAGTTTCCGGAACTTGAAGACTTCGTAATGGAAGAAAGGCGCGAACCATTCTATCGAAGCGCCGAAGAACATGGCGCTGGCGAAGAGGGTGGAGCGCTGGACGATGATGGAGGAAACGTGGATGCTGAAAAGTTTCTCAAGATAGAAAGTGGTGAATCCTACCTGCGTAAGGATGGGGCTCTGGCCGGCTTGCTCGCGTAGCCACTGCTCGAGGATGGTGAGGGGGCAGTTGCCGTAGTAGGACCAGAGAATGCCGGTGGAAATGAGAATCAGCGCTTCCCAGGGCCTGAAGCGTTTGTACCTGTAAGAAACGAGAAGCCCCACGATGACCGCCACGATGTAGCTCGCGTGTATAACGGCCGTGGCATTGGCGAGGAAGATGTAATTCATCCCATAAATTCTAGCATGAAAAAAGCGGCCAGCGCGTATGCGCTGGCCGGCTCACCTAAGTTCTTGTTTGTCGGGAAGGTAGGTGTAGGTATGGAACTCCAGACCGAGCAACCCGCAGACGAATTTGCTGATCTCGTCGCAGAGTTCTTCCTCGTCACGATTCCCGGCGGTAGTGATGAACTCTCCTGTCGCGTCGAAGCTCTTCTCTCCTCTCTCGTAGTCCATCATGACATGAAGCCAGCCGTGGGCCACCTCGTGCAAGTAACTTGAGGCGAACTCGTCGACTGACTCGATTTTCGGACTGGGCGGATAATACGGCGTCTCATGCAGATTATCCCAACACCAGGAATTACCGTTGGGGTGGAAGGGATAAGAAGCGCCATGCTTGGCGATGAGAACGAATATCCTCCAACTGCCCCTGATGGGTCGCTCGAAGAGCTTGGAGGCGTATTCATCCAGCTCGTTCGAAAAGTGGCCGACCCTGTCCCACATGAGCCGGAGCAGTACTTGCACGTGTACCCGATTTTCATCAGGCTGTTGCATTGGAACCTCCAGTCAGTTCTGGCCCGATATTACATTTCTATCAGCAAAAAGCAATTTAATTTATTCGAAATGGATTTTCTGTGAATTGGAGGAAAGGCGTTCAGCCAGGAGTGGGAATCGAGAAAGATGGGAGTCTTTCTCGATAATCAGCGCGGCTTCTGCTCTGGCAGCTTCGACCATCTTGATATTCTTGACCGCTTCCATGCCGAGGTCGGAGAGCCCCCATTGCTTGGTGCCGGCGAGTTCGCCAGCGCCGCGCTGGGCGAGGTCGAATTCCGCCAATTCGAATCCGTTTTTGGCGGTCTTCAAGGCGTTCAATCTCTCAAGAGTTTTGGACGAGCTTGATTCGGAGAAGACGAAACAATACGGCTGATGCGTGCCGCGGAGCACCCGGCCGCGAAGCTGGTGAAGCTGGGCGAGACCGAATCTCTCCGCGCCCTCGATGACGATGAGCGAAGCGTTCTCGACATTCACTCCCACTTCGACGACCGAAGTAGCGGTGAGGATGTCCAATTTTTTATTTTTGAAATCATTCATTACCTTCTCTTTCTCGGCCGGCTTCATTTTCGAGTGCAAAATTCCTATCTCATATTCAGGAAAAATCTCTTTTTTTAGTCTTTCTGCTTCTTTCTTCACCGACTTGGCCTGGACGGCAAGCTCTTTTGTCGGGTCGGGTTCATCAATGCGAGGACAAATGACGAAAAGCTGTCTGCCAGTCTTCAATTCTTCCCGGATTTTCTCGTACGCGCTGTTTCTCTGCGCCAGAGTGACAATTTCCGTAATAATTTTCTTCCTGCCGGCAGGCATTTCGTCGAGAAGAGTGAGGTCTAGGTCGCCATAGAGGGTGAGAGCGAGCGTGCGGGGGATGGGGGTGGCCGTCATGGAGAGCAAATGCGGAACAGCTTCATGTTTATTGACCAGTTTCTGCCTCTGAGCCGTACCAAACCTATGTTGCTCATCGACAATCGCTAGAGCCAGATGTTTGAACTTGACGCTTTTTTGAATCAGTGCGTGAGTGCCGACGAGAACGGCGATCTCGCCCGAGGCGGCCCACTTCAAGAGCTGCGAACGCGAGATATCAGTCCAGCCGTTGGGATTGATTTTCGAAGGAAATTTTCTGCAGCCGCTGCCGGTAATCAGGCCGATGTTTATCGAGAGATTTCCTCTGGGAGAGGGAATCTCAGAGAAATATTTTATGAAAGATTCGAAGTGCTGGCGGGCGAGAATCTCGGTCGGCGCCATGTAAGCGGTTTGGAGCGTGCCGAAGTTTTGGTTTTTGGGCCTGCTGGTTGCGACTGCGTAAGCCGCAGTCGCGGCCACGGCGGTCTTGCCCGAGCCCACGTCGCCTTCGAGAAGCCGGCTCATGGGATGGCCTTTTCTAAAATCTTCCAGAATATGCGCAACAGCCTTCTTCTGTGCTTCCGTGGCGGTGAAGGGGAATCTTTTTATAAACGGTTCCATGTCTTCAGCTTTCTTTTCGATAATGAATGCGGCTTTTTTTCTCGATTCCGCCCGTGCCTGCTGCCTCTCAAGCTGAATCATAAAAATTTCTTCGAAAGCGAAGCGTTTGCGGGCGGCCAAAGCATCATTGGGATTCTTCGGTGTGTGAATCCAGACCAGAGCCGTCTTCAAATTCGGCAAATGATACTTCTCGATAATTTCTTCCGGCAGAGGGTCTTGCGGCGGCTCGAGCTTCGGCAGAATTTTCTTCACCGCGTGATAGAGCCAGTTGGAAGTAAGGCCGCGCGTTTCGCGATAGACAGGGTAGAGTGTGTGTTCGGCTTGGTTGAACAAATCTGGGGCAGGCTCGATTTTTGGGTTCGAGAAATATAATTCCTGCCTGCCGGCAGGCAGGTGCCGTACAGAAACTTTTCCTTCTACCCTCACGTGCGAATTCTCGCCGAACATCTTGGCGAGATAGGCCTGATGAAACCAGATAATTTTTATCGAACCGGTGGTGTCGGAGACACTCGCTTCGGCCATGGGAATTTTCCTCCGCCAGGCCTTCTTGACCTTGAGACCGGAAATCGTGCCGAAGATGACGGCCGTTTCTCCCATTTTGAGGTCAGAAATGCCTCTGACCTCTGCCGTGTCGCCGTAACGGACGGGGAAGTGGCAGAGCAGGTCCCCGACAGTCTCGATTTTGAGCTTCCTTAACGCCCTTTCCTGGTCCGCGTGCAGGCGGAAGTGTTCTATGAGATTGTCACCGAGTTGCATGGTCATATATTACTTCAAATATCGTCTTAAGAACTATGCCTATACTCATACTCCTGTTTCTCATAAGCGCAACACTTTTCGGCAAGTCGCCGGAGGCGCCGATCACTCTTACTCAAGAGCTCGAGACGAAGACGATGATTGTGGAAGAGAGCGTTCCTCTGCCTTTCTCGCCCCCTGTTCTCGAACGCGATGCCGCGGCGGAAGCGGAAATATTTAAATTGGTGAACGAAGCGAGGCGCGAAGCCGGTTTCAAAGAACTTCTCTGGGATGAAGGTCTCTCGGCGGCCGCCCGGGCTCACTCTTATGACATGTGGCAGAGGCGTTACTTCGCTCACGAAGACCCGGACGGGGAAAATCCGGTTGACCGGCTGAAGGAAGAGGGAATTGTTTTCGAGAAAGCGGGGGAGAATCTGGCGCTCGCGCGAAGCGTCGCGCGAGCACACGAGGGACTCATGGATTCTCCGGGGCATCGGAGGAATATTCTTGATCCCGACTTTCGCCGTACTGGTATCGGCGTCGTGGATGGCGGCATGTATGGAATTATGGTGACGGAAGATTTCGCTGATTAAATAAGTGAAAAGGCGCGGCAGATGCGTGAGCATCTGCCGCGCCTCCGCGCCTCACTTGCCGTCGCAGTCGAAGACCGCGACGTACTTGTCGTGGACATCCAGCTTGATGACCGGGATCTTCCAGTACTTGACCCGAAGGTCGAAAACGGCTGGCAGCCAGTCTCCAGTAATGCTGGTTTGACTGAGGTTCACCTCGGCTTCGGTGAGCTCGGCGTATTTTACCCCGTGCCAGTCGAACGGCAGCTTACCCTTGAACTCAGCGTGAATGCTCGCGAAGTCGCCGGTGGCCGGGTCGATTTGCGCCGAGCCCCCGAGCTCGTTCATCGCCTGGTTCAAGTATTTGTTCTCGTCCTTCCCGGCGGGAAGCCGGAAGGCTTCATCGACCGGGTGGAAGTTGACCACCATCACGCGTCTGTTCTCGGACGTGACAGTATCGGGACCGAAGTCCAGCCGGAACCGGCCGGGCTTGAAGAGAAGCGGCACCGAAAGACGCTGAGCGAATTTGCCATCCTGCTTATCCGGTTTCTTCTTATGCAACCCACCTTTCTCATCGACGGTGTATTTCTCCGGGTCGTATTTACACGACCTGGTCTGGGCCACGGCCTGAGCCAGAAGCTCGTCCGGGTCGCGGCGGCCGCTGCCGTCGCCCTGAAAAGCCGTTGCCACAAGCAATCCGCACGCCGTGGCTGCGTATATGAGAAACGCTCTCATGTGTCCTCCTCCTAAGGGTTGAACTTGTCTCTAACCAATATACCCCAACACCGCGCTTCTTGCATTTAGGTAATAATCTCAAAAACTTTTCTTTTTGACGCGGCGCCGGAAAGGAGGCGGACATTGGAGCGCGGAGTTTTGAAATATTCGGCCAATAATTTTGTAATCGCTTCATTGGCCCGGCCTTCTACCGGCCGCTCTTTGACGGAGACCGTGTACCACTCTTCCTCCCCGGGCACTAACCGCAGCGGCGGGGGGGTGACCTTATTCTCTTTCGCGCCCGTTTTCGCTTTTACAAAAATTTTCATCTTATTATTACTATATCATCCAGTTTATTGACGCGGCGGGAGAGAGAATGTTATGGTTGGCAGCGGATTGGAGGGCGCATGATAATCACAACGTTCGAAACGCTGGCAATCTTGTTCGGTGGGCTGCTTCTTATCTCGCTTGCCTGGGTCAGCGGGGTGAAGTGGTGGCGTTGGCACAACCGGCGCCAGATTCTGAAGATGCTCCGAGAGATCTGACTGAAGTTCC